>JAKSPV010000001.1 GCA_024404475.1 Clostridia bacterium
CACGATCGACTTCATCCGTAAGATGATCGCCGACGGCCGTCGGGAGGAAGCACTCAAGTATCTGAAAATGTTCGCATACTACGGCAAGGACGACGCGTCCCGTGCCGAAGCAAAAAAACTGATCGACGAATTGAACACGGCGGAGGGTTAATATGAAAAAATTAGTTATCAATGCTGATGTCTGCCATATGCCGATCGTGGATATGGCAACCGGCCACGTCATCGCGCGCTCCTACGCCCCGTATTTTGACGAGAAGACGCTGGAGCTGAGCTATCTCGCGCTCGAATCCGACGACGGCAAGGAAGAGATCATGTACATCCCGTACAGCGCCGTCTGCTTTGTCAACGACGTCTGTATGATGATCAACGTTCCGAAGGAAGCGTACGTTCCTGCTGTGGGAAAAAGCTGCAAGCTGATCGGCATGCCGCTGACCGCAAAGGCCGGCTCCGTTTCGCTGTTCAGCTTCGGCAGCATCGTGCAGACGAACATCGGTGAAGACGGCAAGGTCACTTCTCTCGTTCTGAACGACGGCCATTCCTTTCTCGTTCCTCGCGACAACGCGCCCGAGAGTGTAGCCGTCAACGACGCGTTTGCGTCCGAGGCATTCAACTGCCCGAACAACACGACCCGCGTCTCCCCTTCAGTAGCGGCTCCGGCGAAAGAGGCGGCCGCTGCAGCACAACCCAAGCCGGAAACGGAGAAAGCGCTTCGCGCTGACTCGCAGACGCCTTCTGTCACCATTCAGGACCCGATGGCCCGCTTTCAGAAAAGCAAGACCGTATCCGAGCCGGCTCCCGTGACTGCCAAGGAGGAACCTGCCGGAAAAAAAGCTGAAACAGCCGCGCCCGCAGGGCCGGCTGTGAGCGCCCGTCCCGCCGCTCCGGAAAAGAAGCCGGAAGCTCCCGCGAAGAAACCGGAAGCACCCGCCGTCCCCGAAAAGAAGGCGGAGGAGGCAGTTGACGCTGCCGCCGCTCCTTCCGAAGCGAAGAGCGACGCCCCCAAAAAGAGAAAGAAGAACAAGTTCCGCGTTTTCGTTGCCCCGATCGTGGCAATGGCGATCTTCTTTGTCCTGTACATGATCCTTTTCACGTTCTTCATTAAAGTCTGATAACGATGGCACTTGTTTTACCGGGTATCTGGTTCTTTCTCCTCGGCGCGGCGATGGGCAGCTTCTTCAACGTGCTGGTCGATCGCCTGCCCGAGGGCAGAGACTGTATCAGTGAGCGCAGCGCGTGCTCTTCCTGCGGGACGCAGCTGAGATGGTACGATTTGATACCGATCTTCAGCTTCCTCATCGTCAAAGGAAAGTGCCGCTACTGCGGCGCCAAACTGTCGGCGTGGTATCTCGTCAGCGAGATCACGGTCGGCCTGCTTTATACGGGGGCATTCCTCCGCTATTCCGCGAGTGCCGATCTCGTGACGCTTTTCGCGGATATCGTCCTTTGGTCGCTTCTTTTCATTGTCGCGGTCATGGACTGGAAGACCGGCATGATCATGGATATTTTCCCGATCCTGATCGCCGCCGCCGGCATTGTCGTCAGTCTGATCCGGCAGAGGAGCATCCTCAGCATCCTGCTCGGCGGAGTAGCAGGAGCCGCTCTCTTCGGGATCCTGTACCTTCTGGCAAAGCTGATCCTGAAAAGGGAAGGCCTCGGCCTCGGAGACGTGTTTCTCCTCGGCGCCGTCGGCTTCTGGCTGCCGGCGGTCCAGGTGATCATCACTTCGTTCCTCACCGCCTACGTCGCGTTGGTTTTCATCCTCATCAAAGCCGTGCAGATGAAAAAGATCGGGCTCAAAACGGAGTTTCCGCTCGGCCCGTCCATCTGTATCGCCGCGTTTATCATGTGCATCTTCGGAGAAAGGATCAGCCGTTTCATAACCGGCATACTGCTGCCGTAAATTCAGAGGAGGACCCCTTATGTTCCCGGATCGTCCCTCGGATGAGATCGTCTTTCTGAAAGCGATCGCCAAAAAACTGAATATGGAATACGTTGATCTCGAGATGACGACAGCCGACCCGATCGCTCTCAAATTTGTGAACGAGAAGCTCGCCCGGATGCACAAGATCATCCCGATCAACGCGAACGAAAACGAACTCGTGATCGCCATTTCCGATCCGACCGATCTCAGCGTTCTGGAGGACATCAAGATCATTTCCGGCCGCCGTGTCGTTCCCGTCCTCGCGCCCGCGCAGGAGATCCAGGCAAAGATCGAGGAATTCTACCAGACCTCCGAGAGTGCGGAGCAGGCGATCGAGGATTTCCGCAACGAGACCTCCGACGAGAACGTCAAGGAACTGACGGACGCGTCCACGGTCGACGTCGACAACGCGCCGATCGTCCGTATCGTCAACAGCATCCTGACGGATGCCATCAAGGAGCACGCGAGCGACATCCACATCGAGCCCTTTGAGAAATTTATCCGCGTGCGTATCCGCATCGACGGCGATCTCAAAGAAATTATGCAACTGCCGAAAAACACGCTTTCCGGCATCGTCACGCGTATCAAGATCATGTCCGACCTGAACATCGCGGAAACGAAGCGCCCGCAGGACGGGCGCGTCCGCCTCCGCTCGAGCGAGCAGACCGTGGATATGCGAATTTCCATGCTGCCGACCGTGTTCGGCGAGAAAACGGTCATCCGACTTCTGAACTGCGAGGCCGGCGTCATGGATCGTTCCCAGCTCGGCCTGTCGCCGTACAACGCGGCGCAGCTCGATAAGCTGATGCACATTTCCGAAGGCATCATTCTCGTGACGGGCCCTACCGGAAGCGGTAAAACGACAACGCTGTATTCGCTTCTGAAAGACCTCAACACGCCCGGCAGGAACATCATCACGCTGGAAGATCCGGTGGAATACCAAATGTACGGTATCAACCAGGTGCAGGTCACTACGAAGGTCGGCATGACCTTCGCGAGCGGCCTCCGCTCGATCCTGCGTCAGGACCCGGACGTCATCATGCTCGGTGAGATCCGTGACGAGGAGACCGCCGAGATCGCGATCCGTTCCGCCGTCACCGGTCACATAGTCCTTTCCACGCTCCATACGAACGACACGGCAAGCTCCGTGACGCGGCTGATCGACATGGGTATCCAGAACTACATGGTAACGAGCGCCGTTGCCGGCATCGTCGCCCAGCGACTCGTCAAACGGATCTGCCCGAAATGCGCCGAAGCGTATGAAGCGAGCGAGCAGGAATGCGGCATCCTCGGCGTCGAGCGGGCAACGCTCTCCCGCGGCAGGGGCTGTTCCTACTGCCGCAACACGGGCTACAAAGGCCGTATCGCGATCCATGAGATACTCGTTCTGACGCCTCCGCTCAAAAGTATGGTCAACCACGGCTGCACGGCGGACGAACTCAAAGAAGCGGCGTGCAAGAGCGGTATGCAGACGCTGGCGTATTCCGCCCGCAATTTGGTGCTCGAAGGCATCACAACGGTCGCGGAAATGGAAAGAGCCACCTACGTTCTTGAATAAACAGCATAAGAAAAGACCGGCACCGAGGTGACGGTCTTTTTTGTTTTGTTTTTGTCAGGCCCAGGGGTCTTCCGACTTGGGCTTGCGGATGTCGGAGAGCAGATACTGCTCCCAGAGAAACCATTGCTTATCGCCTTTGGCACGCAGTTTGACCTGCCGCGCCGAATCGGCACCGCCGGACGTCAGCCAGAGCACCGCGTATCCGTCTGTGTCGAACGAATAGGGATTTGTGCTGACCGTCAGCTTGTACGGCTTGTCGGGCGTGTAGTCGTTGTCAGGCGTCGCGCCGGCGAGATACGATCTCGTTGTGTAGGCTTTGCCGCCCGTCAGCCGGTCGTGCAGAAACTGCTTTTCGTACGGCGTCAGCGGCTGCGGCCCTTTCACGAAATTCAGCATTTCGATGCCCGCGTCGGGATCCTCGGCATAGGCGCAGAGTGCCAGTACCGACAGCGCCGCTGCCTTGTAGGGCGTGTCGAGTACGGCCTCGGGGAGCGCTTTCAGTTCGTCAACGGACTTCGGCAGTTCGTCGAACGTGAACGTTTCGCTTTTTGTTTCGATCTTTTTGACGGCGGCAGCAGCCGCGTCCTTGAAAAGACCTTTCAAAATATTGGAGAGAGACATGAATTGTTACCTCCTCGGAATCTGTCAGAATTTGCCGTGTGAGCTGCTGTGCGAATGACCGGATGAGCCGGAGTGTCCCGAGCCCGAACTGGTCTGCCGCACCGTGCGCATTACGTTCGAGTACAGGAAGAACTCGTTTGCGGCGGTCACGTTGAAGCGGTCAACGTACGCGGCCGCGGCGTTTTGGAAAGCAACGCTCTTCAGTTCGCCCTTCAGCTTGCCAGTGTAGATCGCCGCCACGATGAGACCGATCACGACCGCAGCGAACACGGCGAGCGGCGTGTTGAACGGCGCCTTGTAGTAGATGCCGTTCTCCGCATCTTCGAGAAGATCCTCCGTCATGGAGACGAACGTGCGGAACGCGCTGTAATACCGGCCGGAACTCAGATCGGGGATAAAAGCGTCTGAGAGGTAATTTCTCGCGTCGCTGTTCACGATCTTCTCGCCGCTGCCGGTCGAGGTGATCACCCAGTCCCGCTCCGCCATGCTGATCACGAGGATCACGCCGTCGCCGCCGGGGCCGAAGCCGTATCCGTACTGGTCGTAGACCTCGCAGGAGAACTCGTCGATGTCGTAGCTGTAATCGGTGTAGTCCGCGACCGTCACCACGACGATATCGAATGAATACTTTACGCTGATCCGGTCGAGCTCCGAGAGGAGCGCGGTCTCTTCGCCGTCGCTGAGAAGATCGGCATCATCGACGAGCCGCGGCAGCGTCGCCGCAGAGGTCGGAACGACCAGGGCAGCCAAGAGAAGCAGAACGAGGAGCGCTGTCATGATTTTCTTCATACGCGTCACCTCAGCTTCCAGAAGAGGTAGAGAAGACCTAAGACGATCGCCGCGACACCAGCTGCGACGCCCCAGAACCAACGGTTCTTCGCTGCCTTGTCAAGCGGGAGGTCACCGACGAACTTGCCGGTCTGCCCGTTCATGGCGAAGACGTACTTCGCGCCTTTCCATGTCGTGTTCAGAAGCCATACGGGGAAGAGCACGTACCGCGTCTTGCCGGAGGAGAGCCGGATGCTCGTGGACTCCGGAACGACGGACGAATAGCCCGTCACCGTCCCGGCGAACGCCTCTTCGGTGCTCCGCTTGACGCGCTCGTTCGCGCGTCCGACGCTGTCCTCGGCGGAGACGTCGTATTTATCGGCAAAATAACCGGCGAGGTAGGCAGTCCGGAAATCGACGGCCTTCGAGATGTCGTACGGTTCGAGCGATTCCATGAGGTCGTCCGCCATCTTGCGCGACCCGTCAACGGGCACGCCGCTGAAACGGACGGTGCCGGAGCGGGAGACCGCGTAGTAACTCGTTTCGGTGTAGTTGTAGCGGCTGTCGCTCCAGAATCTCTTTCTTGTCGCTTTGTATCGTATATCGGCATCGGCGTCGGCGTCAAAGAGCCAGAACGGGACATAGATCCCCTTGACCTCGTCGATATGGTTTTCGTCTTTGAATACCTTCGGCAGAAGGCGCTTGCCCTCGAGATGTTTTTTGAATCCTTCACATGCGGCGTTTTTATCAAGCTGGAACGGGATCACGAGATCCGGCTTCAGCGTGCCGGCGAACTGCGGCATCATGACGACGGGATTCCCGCAGAACGGGCAGGACGTCGCCGCCGTGGTGGCATCGCCGACGATCTCGCCGCCGCAGGAGCGGCAGGCGTAGATCCGCATACCCTCGGCCTCGCCCGGCGTCCACTCCGAACCGGCGTTCGTTTCCCAGTGAAAATCGCTCTCGCTTTGTTTCAGCACCTCGTCATACGCTGCCAGCGTCTCCACGTCGAATTCCGTATCGCAGTAGGGACATTTCAGCTTTTGCAGGCCGCTGTCAAAGGTGATCCCCGCGCCGCAGCACGGGCACTTGTATTCCTGCAGAGCAGGCATTGCGTATCACACTCCATTCGGAAAAACTTGAAAAAGCAAAAGGATACATACCGACCGGTGATTGGCCGGTCGGTATGCCAGAACCGAATGGATTATCTGATATCGTTATCGTTGAAGATATCGCCGCATTCCGGGCAGAATTTCGGCGGGTTGGCCGGATCTTCGGGCTCCCAGCCGCACTTGTCGCACTTGTAGAGCGGGGCATCCGCCGGTTTCTTGGCGCCGCACTCGGAGCAGAACTTGCCCTTGTTGACTGCGCCGCAGGAGCACGTCCAGCCGGCGGCGGGTTTCGGCTTGCCGCATTCGGTGCAGAACTTGCCGGTCATCACGGCGCCGCAGGAGCAGGTCCATGCGTCGGCTGCGGGAGCAGTCTTTGGCGCGCTCTGCGCTGCCTGTGCCTGACCCATCGCGAAGAGATCCTGTGCATTGACGCCGCCCGCGTTCATGGCCATACCCATGCCCATGAAGCCGGTCATTGCGCCTGCCGTGTTGCCGGCGGCGGTCTTCATCGCGTCTGCCTGCGCACCGATCATCGTGGCGGCAGCCATCGTCGGATCCTTGTACATCGCGGTCTTCTGCGCGGTCTTGATGAGTTCCTGGTCTTCCTCGGGCAGCGTGACGGAGCCGAGCGCGACGGAAACGACTTTCAGGCCGCGGAGCTCGCCCCATTTTTTGGAGAGGGCTTCGTTCATTGCTGCTTCCAGATCGGGATTGTGGGAGATGATCTGGTTCGGGCGGATCTCCATGTCGGAGAGTTTTGCGAACGCCGGCTGCAGAGCGGAGATGAATTCGGTCTTCAGCTGTGCGTCGATCTGCTCGCGGGTGTAAACGGAAGCAACGTTGCCTGCGACGGAGGTATAGAACAGGATCGGGTCGGCGATCCGGTAGGAGTACATACCGTTGCAGCGGAGGGAAACGTCGATATCGAGGCCGATGCGGGAGTCAACGACGCGGAAGGGAATCGGTGTTGCGGTGCCGAACTTGTTGTCGAGCAGTTCCTTCGTGTTGACGTAGTATACTCTCTGATCCTTGCCGGTGTCGCCGCCGTAAGTGAAGCGTTTGCCGATCGCCTTGAAGGTGTCGAGAATGGAGGTGCCGAGACTGCCGGTGAAGATCGACGGCTCGGTGGAGCTGTTCCAGGTGAATTCGCCGGGCTCAGCGCAGAACTCGACGATCTTGCCCTGCTCGACGATCAGCATGCACTGTCCGTCGGCGACGGCGATGCCGGAACCGTTCGAAATGATGTTGTCATTGCCCTTGGTGTTGGAGGAACGGCTTGTGATCCGCTTCTGACCTTTGCAAAGCAGGACGTTTGCGGGAAGTGCTTCGCAATAGAAAAATTCTTTCCACTGGTCGGCAAGAACGCCGCCTGCTGCGCCGAGAGCTGCTTTAATAAGTCCCATGATGTAAGTTCTCCTTTGAAAAAGAATTTCAGTTAGTTATATGTCACGTCGGGGTGCCCGATGCAGCGGTACCCCTACAATTTATTATACTGATTTTCGACGAATTGTAAAGAGAAAATTGCAAAAGAGGTGCTCTGTGATAAAAAAGTCCGCGGCGCACCGCGGACTTTCCGGTTTATTTGAGGTTGATGAAGACGATGCCCCCGAGGCAGAGTGCGATGCCGACGAGCTTGTTCCACGTGACCGGCTCCTTATAGAGGAGAAACCCGACGAAGATCAGCACGACGGCGAGGAACGCGCTCTGTACGACGCTGCCCGAGCTGACCTGCCAGCCCGCCTTGTACGCGTAGATCCAGCCGACCTCGAGCCCGACGATGACGAGGCCGAGCACGTACGGTGCCCAGTTCATCGTGGAAAACTGCCGGAAGAAACTCTCGCCGGGACGGAGGACGAAGTGCAGAATCGCCGTGATGACGGCGCCGACGAGATAGGTGACGGTCAGCGACGCGAACGGGCTGACCTCGTTCGGCACGCTTTTGGCGCAGATCTGATAGATGGTGTTGGAGACCACGACGAGCGCGATCGGCCAGATGAAATCAAGCATGACCGTATTCCTCCGGGGGGGAGAGATTTGATAGCGGCAGATCCTGCCGGCGCTTCCATTATACGCTTTGCCGGCGCTTTTTGCAAGTGGGAAAACGGAAAGAAAAGACGATCGGAGTGGAAAAGCCGCCGCCTTTTGACGCAAAATGACCAAATCCTGCATAATTCGACCCGTTGGATGAATATATATTACCAAAAGATAAAAAATATAAATAAATACTTGACATATAACGGCTTTTGATGTATAATTCGTGTGTATTTATTCAAGCGGGCGAGGGCAGCAACATGGCAAAGGTATTTATTGACGGCAGCGCGGGAACGACAGGACTACGGATCCGCGAGCGGCTTGCCGAGAGGGAAGACGTGGAACTGATCCGGCTCCCCGAAGAGCTCCGCAAGGACACGGCGGCAAGACGCGAGGCGCTGAACAGCGCCGACGTCGCGTTCCTCTGCCTGCCGGATGCGGCGGCCTTGGAAGCGGTCTCGCTGGTGGAGAATGACCGCACGGTCGTGATCGACACCTCGACAGCACACCGGACGGATCCCGCGTGGACGTACGGCTTCCCGGAGATCGGCGGCCTCCGCGAAAAGATCAGAAGTTCGAAGCGGATCGCCAACCCCGGCTGTCACGCGAGCGGCTTCATCGCGCTCGTCGCGCCGCTCGTCGAAAAAGGGCTCCTCGCCAGAGACGACCGGCTGACCGCCTTCTCGCTGACCGGCTATTCCGGCGGCGGCAAGAAGATGATCGCCGACTACGAAAGCGAACAGTTTGCGCCGTCACTCGCGGCGCCGCGGATGTACGGGCTCTCGCAGATGCACAAGCATCTGCCGGAGATGGCCGCTGTCTGCGGGCTGGGGGAGGCGCCCGTCTTCTCTCCGGTCGTGTCTTCGTATTACGCAGGCATGGAGGTCGTCGTTCCGCTCTTCCGGGAGCAGGTGAAAGGCGGCATCGAGGCGGTCCGCGAGACGTACCGCACTTACTATACGCAGGGGCTCGTCCGGTACGCGGAAGCGGACGACGAGAACGGTTTTCTCTCCGCCGGCGCCATGGCCGGTGCGGACGATATGCACGTCGGCGTCTGGGGCAGCGGCGAGCGGCTGACGCTCGTGTCGCGCTTCGACAATCTCGGCAAGGGCGCGTCGGGTGCCGCCATACAGAACATGAACATCATCCTCGGCGTTGAGGAGACAACGGGGCTTATTACAGGAGGACAATCAAAATGAAACTGATCGAAGGCGGTATATGTGCCGCAAAGGGTTTCACGGCAAGCGGGATCCATTGCGGCATCCGTAAAAATAAAACGAAGAAAGACCTTTCTCTGATCTGCAGTGAAGTCCGTGCGAATGCGGCGGCGGTCTATACGACCAACCTTGTGAAAGGGGCGCCGCTCCTCGTCACGAAAAAGCACATCTCCGACGGGCACGCGCAGGCAATCGTCTGCAACAGCGGCAACGCCAACACGTGCAACGCGAACGGTGTGGAGATCGCCGAGAAGATGAGCGATCTGACGGCCGCCGCCCTCGGCATCTCGCCGGACGACGTCGTCGTCGCCTCGACGGGCGTGATCGGTCAGCCGCTCGACATCGAGCCGATCGCGGCAGGCCTGCCGGTGCTCGCCGGGACGCTCTCGGATGAGGGCGGGGACGATGCCGCGGAAGGCATCATGACGACGGACACCGTGATGAAGAAAGTCGCCGTCGAATTCACCGTCGGCGGGAAGACCTGCCGCATCGGCGGCATCGCCAAGGGCAGCGGCATGATCCACCCGAACATGGCGACCATGCTCGTCTTCATCACCACCGACACGGCGATCTCGTCCGGGATGCTGCAGAAAGCGCTGTCCACGGATATCGCGGACACGTTCAATATGGTCAGCGTTGACGGCGATACGTCGACAAACGATATGGTCGTTGTGCTTGCCAACGGTCTCGCCGGAAACAGCGAGATCACGGAAGACGGCGAGGATTTCGCCGCCTTCATGAAAGCGCTCAATACCGTGACCGTCCACCTCTGCCGGATGATCGCCGGCGACGGGGAGGGCGCATCCAAGCTGCTCGAATGCAGCGTCACGGGCGCGAAGGATATCGCCACGGCGAAGACCATCGCGAAGAGCGTGATCTGTTCTAGTCTTCTGAAAGCGGCGATGTTCGGTGCCGACGCCAACTGGGGGCGTGTCCTCTGCGCGATCGGGTACAGCGGAGCCGACGTTGACGTCGGAAAGATCGACGTCTCGTTCAGAAGCCCGAAGGGATCGATCGCCGTATGCAGAAGCGGCGCGGGTATCGACTTCTCGGAGGAGACCGCGAAGACGATCCTGCTTGAAAAGGAAATCGAAATTCTGGTCGGACTGAACGACGGCAGCGCCGGCGCGACGGCGTGGGGCTGCGACCTGACGTACGAATACGTCAGAATCAACGGAGATTATCGGACCTGACGGAGGCGAACACAAGATGAATCAGTTTTCGAATGCGGAACGGGCTGAGATCCTGACGCAGGCGCTCCCGTATATCAAACGGTATACGGGCAAGACCGTCGTGATCAAATACGGCGGGAACGCCATGATCGACGAGACGCTGAAAAAGCAGGTCATGGAAGATATCGTTCTTCTGTGGCTGATCGGCGTCAAGATCGTTCTGGTGCATGGCGGCGGCCCGGAGATCAGCGACCTCATGAACCGGCTCGGCAAAGAGCCGGAGTTCATCGACGGCCTCCGTGTCACCGACAAGGAAACGGTCGATATCGTGCAGATGGTGCTGGCGGGCAAGGTCAACAAGACGCTCGTCAACCTCCTCGAAATGCACGGCGGCAAAGCGATCGGCCTTTCCGGCATGGACGGCGGTATGATCGAGGCGACGGTCAAAAGCGAGAAACTCGGCTACGTCGGCGAGATCACGAAGGTGCATATCGAGCCGGTGCTGGATATCCTTGAAAAAGGGTATATCCCCGTTGTTTCGACGCTCGGCTGCGACGGAGACGGCAACGTCTATAACATCAACGGTGACACCGCCGCCGCTTCGATCGCCGGCGCGCTCGGCGCGGAGCGTCTCATCATGATGACCGACATCGCGGGCATTCTGAAAGACAAGAACGATCCCTCGTCGCTGATCCCCGAGATCAGTATCAGCGAGGCGGAGAAACTTCACCGCGAGGGGATCATCTCGGATGGCATGATCCCGAAGGTGAACTGCTGCATCGACGCGCTCCGGAAAGGCGTCAAGAACGTCGTTGTCATGGACGGGCGGGTGCCGCATTCGATCCTCATGGAACTTCTGACCGACGAAGGCGCCGGCACGATGTTTACGGAGAAAAGAGATATGACGATCAAAGAAAAAGACTCGCAGTATATTGCCGACACGTACAACCGTTTCCCGATCGTGCTGTCGCAGGGAAAGGGCTCCGTTGTGTGGGATGAGAACGGCAAAGCGTATATTGACATGGGCTCCGGTATCGGCGTGACTTCCTTCGGCTACGCCGACGACAGATGGCAGGCGGCCGTTTCGAACCAGGCGGCCAAACTCCAGCACACCTCCAATCTGTATTACACCGAGCCCTGTGCCGTTCTGGCGGAAAAACTCTGTGAGAAGACCGGCATGAGCAAAGTCTTCTTCTCGAACTCCGGCGCGGAGGCGAACGAGTGCGCGATCAAGGTCGCGAGAAAGTACGCTGCCGAGAAGAAGGGCGCGGACTGCAACACCATCGTCACGCTAAAAAACAGCTTCCACGGCAGAACGCTGACGACGCTTGCCGCTACCGGCCAGGATCATTATCACGAGCTCTACCAGCCGCTGACCCCCGGCTTCGTCAACGTCGATGCGTATAACATCTACGAGCTCGAGGCGGTCGGCTCCTCCCATAAGATCGCCGCGATCGTCATCGAGTGCATCCAGGGCGAGGGCGGCGTCGTCGATCTCAAAAAATCGTTCGTCAACGAAGTCGTCGAATACGCACAGCTCCACGATATCCTCATCATCGTCGATGAGGTGCAGACCGGCAACGGCAGAACGGGCAAACTGTATTCCTACATGAACTACGGCTTCCAGCCCGATATCGTCACGACGGCCAAGGGCCTCGCGGGCGGTCTTCCGCTCGGCGCGACGCTCCTCAGCGAAAAGGTCAAGGACGTCCTCGGCCACGGCGACCACGGCTCCACCTTCGGCGGTAACCCGGTCTGCTGTGCCGCCGCGATCTCGATCATTGACCGTCTGAACGACGAACTGCTCGCGGAAGTCGCAGATAAGGGCAAGTACCTCTTCGACGAGTTCCGCGGCGCCGACGGCATCGTGTCCGTCAGCGGCATGGGCCTCATGGTCGGCCTCGAAACGAAGAAACCGGCCGCCGAGGTCGTTGCCGAGTGCATGGAGCGCGGCGTCCTCTGCCTGACGGCGAAGGATAAGGTCCGTCTCCTGCCCGCGCTCAATATCCCGATGGAGGCGCTGCAGAAAGCGGTCGCCGTCATCAAGGAAGTCTGCGCGGAAGCGTAAAACAAAAAAGGAAGCGCCGCTTCATTCCGAAGCGGCGCTTTTCATGTTTTTAAGGGCAGGGTAGAGCGCGTGGAACACGCGGTATTTCTCATCGTACCGGGCGGCCTTGCCGGGATCGGGGAGGATCGTCTCCGAAACACGGATGATCGCGTCCGCGGCATCCTTGACCGTCGCGTATTCGCCGGCGCCGACCATCGCGAGCATCGCTCCGCCGAAAGAAGGTCCCTGTTCGGTCGAAAGAATACGGACAGGCATCTGTAGCACGTCGGCAATGATCTGCCGCCAAATGCGGCTTTTTGCGCCTCCTCCGCAGAGATTCGTCTCTGTCGGACGAAGCCCGTTCGATACGGCGACTTCAAGGCAGTCCCGAAGCGCGAAAGCAACGCCCTCCATGACGGCGCGGCTCATCTGTCCGCGCGTCGTCTGCGCCGCAAGCCCGATGAACGCACCGCGCGCCGAGACGTCGTTGTGCGGCGAGCGCTCGCCGGAAAGATACGGCAGAAAGATCACGTCGCTGTCAGCCGCGGCGGCGATCTCGGCTTCCTCGGTGGGGTAATCGGTCGAGCCGAATATATCTTCGAGCCACCACTTGCGGCAGGACGCGGCGGAGAGGATGCAGCCCATCAGGTGCCATTTGCCGTTTGCGTGCGCGAAGCTGTGGAGCGCGTTTTTCGGATCGACGGAGAAAGCATCCTGCGAAAGAAAAATCGTTCCGCTCGTGCCGAGCGAGATGTTGCAGCCGCCGTCCCGGACGGTGCCCGTGCCGATCGCGGCGGCGGCGTTGTCGCCCGCGCCCGCGGTCACGATGCAGTCCGGCAGACCGTATTCCGGCAGAAGCCGGCCGGTCACTTCATAACTCTCATAAAGCCGCGGCAGCCACTCCGGCTTGACGCCGCAGATTTCGCACATCTCCACCGACCAGCACTTGTTTGCCACGTCGAGCAGCAGTGTGCCCGAGGCGTCGGAATAATCGGTCGAGAAGACGCCGGTCAGCTTGTAGGCAAGGTAATCCTTCGGCAGACAGATCTTGCGGATCCGCGCAAAATTCTCCGGCTCGTTCCCGCGCATCCAGAGGAGCTTCGGCGCGGTGAAACCGGCGAACGCGATGTTGCCCGTCAGGGCAGAGAGTTTTTCTTTCCCGACGATCTCGTTGAGGTATGCGGTCTCCTTTTCGGTGCGCCCGTCGTTCCAGAGGATCGCCGGTCGGATCACGTCGTCGCTTTCGTCGAGCGCGACAAGCCCGTGCATCTGCCCGCCAATCGAAAGCCCGGCGATCTTGTCTTCGACACCTGCCGAAAGCACGCCGAGAATTTCCTTGGCGGCGAGGAGCCATCCGGCGGGATCCTGCTCCGTCCAGCCGTCTTGCGGGTAGAGAACGGGGTAGTCTACCGCCTTTTGCCGGAGGATATTTCCGTCCTTGTCACAGAGGATCCCTTTGCAGGAAGACGTGCCGAGGTCTACTCCTATATAGTATTTCATCGATTTCACCCGAAGAGGATCTGGTTGACGACGGCTTCGAGGTGCTCCGCCTTGCCGCTGCCCGGCAGCGCCGGTGCGCCGAGCGTGTCGGCGTATGCCGCAAGTTCGACAAGCGTCGAATTACCGTCGCGGATCTTCTTGCCGATGCCGCTCTCGAAACTCGCGTAGCGCTCCTTGACGAACGCGTCGAGGCGGCCGTCTTTGATGATTTTCTCGGCGTTCAATAGGCCGAGCGCGTAGGTGTCCATGCCGAGAATGTAGCTCTCGACGAGGTCTTCCATCGTGTAGGACGGGCGGCGGCACTTCGCGTCGAAGTTGAAGCCGCCGGTGAGTCCCCCTGCTCGCAACACTTCCAGCATGCAGTACGTCGCGGTATAAACGTCGAACGGAAACTCGTCCGTGTCCCAGCCGAGGTGCGGGTCGCCCTGGTTGGCGTCGATACTGCCGAGCATGCCGTTCATCCCGGCAATGCGGAGGTCGTGCTCAAAGGTGTGCCCCGCGAGCGTCGCGTGGTTCGCCTCGATGTTGAGCTTGAAATCCTTGTCCAGCCCGTACTCGCGGAGGAAGCCGATCGCGGTCGCCGCATCGTAGTCGTACTGGTGCTTCATCGGCTCCTTCGGCTTCGGCTCGATGAAGAAATCGCCGGTAAAGCCGAGCGAGCGGGCGTAATCGACCGCCATGTGCATGAGCCGGGCGATGTTCTCCTGCTCGAATTTCACGTCGGTGTTGAGGAGTGTTTCGTAGCCCTCTCTGCCGCCCCAGAACAGGTACGCTTTGCCGCCGAACTTGACGGTCAGGTCGATCGCCTTTTTGACCTGCGCCGCGGCAAAGCAGTACACGTCAGCGGAGTTCGTCGAGCCGGCGCCGTTCATATAGCGCGGGTTGGAGAACAGGTTCGCGGTGCCCCAGAGGCACTTGATCCCCGTCTCGTTCATCTTCGCGAGGATGTGGTCGGAGATCTCGTCGAGCCGGCGGTTCGTCTCTTTGATATCGTCGGCCTCGGGGACGAGATCGACGTCGTGGAAGCAGAAATAGCGGATGCCGAGTTTCTGCATGAAATCAAAGCCCGCATCGACCTTGGCTCTGGCGTGCGCCATCGTGCCTTTTTCCGCGCCGAACGATTTGTCGGCGGTGTCTCTGCCAAACATATCCGTGCCGGCAGCGCCGAGCGTGTGCCACCACGACATCGCAAACGGCAGATGCTCGCTCATTTTCCTGCCGAGTACGATGCGCTCGGGATCATAGAAGTGGAACGCCAGGGGATTTTCGGAAGCGGCGCCCTCATAGCGGATCGCCGGGATGTTTTCGAATGCAGCCATAATACTTGCCTCCGGTGAACGGAATTTTGTTGCCTCTATTATACCGTATTTTTCCGTGTTTTGCAATTCCCGCACGGCTTTTTCCGTCGCACGAATGAAAAAACACCTGCCGAAACATCGGCAGGTGTTTTCTTTTTGTAAATTCAGACCGTCCACTCGCTCTGCTTTGTGTGGAGCAGCTCGTGCGATCTGTGTGAGAGCGGCTTTCCGAAATATTCGCCGTACAACGCCTGAACGTCGGGGTTCTCGTGCGAGAAGCGGATCGGATTCTGCCGATCGAGCTCGTAGAGTACCGCGCCGCGGTCTGCTGCCTGCTCGACGCCGTCCGTGATCGGCTGACCGCCGCCGCCGGCGCATCCGCCGGGGCAGGCCATGATCTCGATGAAATCGTACGGTGCCTTGCCGGATTTCACTTGCTCGCAGAGAGCGCGCGCGTTTGCAAGTCCGCTGGCGACTGCCGCGCGTACCTTTACGCCGGCGATCTCGACTTCGGCCGTCCGGATGCCGGCGGTCTCCGTCGCGCGAACGGCTTTGAAATCGTCCGCACCGGGATTCTTGCCGGTCAGGAGATAATACGCGCTGCGGAGCGCTGCTTCCATGACGCCGCCTGTCGCGCCGAAGATGACGGCGGCGCCGGTGCCGGTGCCGAGCGGCGAGTCGAACTCGCGTTCCTCGAGCGACGAAACGTCTACGTGCGCGGCTTTCAGCATGCGCTCAAACTCGCGCGTCGTCAGAACGACGTCAACGTCCTTCGCGGACGCCCCGTTTACTTCGGGTACGTCACATTCGTATTTCTTTGCCGTGCAGGGCATGACGGAGATGCAGAACAGTTTCTCCGCGGGAACGCCGAGCTTTTCGGCAAAATAACTCTTCGTCACGGCGCCGAACATCTGCTGCGGGCTCTTCGCCGTGGAGAGATTGTCGCACAGCTCAGGGTATTCGTGTTTCACGAAGCGCACCCAACCGGGGCAGCACGACGTGAACATCGGCAGCTTGTAGTCATTCGGATGCGTCATGCGTTCGATGAATTCGGAGCCCTCCTCCATGATCGTGAGGTCGGCGGTGAAGTTCGTGTCGAATACGTAGTCGGCGCCGAGCGCTTTCGCGGCGGCGGCCATGCGTTTTTCGGTGGCCAGCTCTTTTGAAAGGCCGAGCCCGTCGCCCCATGCGGCGCGTACCGCAGGCGCGATCTGCACGACAGTGATCTTCTCGCTGTCCGCGATGGCGCGGAACGCCTTTTCGGTGTCGTCACGCGCGACGAGCGCACCGACGGGGCAGTGCGTGATGCACTGTCCGCAGAGGGCGCAGCCGGCTTCGTTCATCGAAAGACCGTCCCGGATCGTCACTTTCGTGTGCGCGCCGGAGCCGTTCACTTCCCAGACGCCGAGTCCCTGCACCTTCTCGCAGACGTTCACGCAGCGCCAGCATTTGACGCACTTCGTCTCGTCGCGCACGAGCGGGAAACCGGCAAGCCAGTTGTTTTTCGGAAGTTTCGTTTCGTAGGGGATCTCGCCGATGTTCATCTCTTCGGCGAGCGTCTGCAGCGTGGAGTTGCCGTTCCGGTTGCAGGGGGGGCAGTGGCAGCTGTGCGGCGAGAGGAGCAGTTCGAGGTTGACGCGCCGTGCCTCGCGCACGCGCTCGGAGTTCGTGAGGATCTCCATGCCCTCGGCAGCGACCGTGTTGCAGGCGGCGGAGAGTTTCGGCTCGCCTTTGATCTCCACGACGCAGACGCGGCACGCGCCGACGTCATTGAGCCCCCGCCAGTAGCAGAGTGTCGGAATGGCGATGCCGGCCGTCTTTGCCGCTTCGAGGATGGTCGTACCCTCGGCGACAGTGATGACTTTACCGTCGATTTTCAGCGTTACCATTTCGTGTTTCTGCCTCCTTTCAGCGAGCCGCAGCCGTAGTGATCGCACCGCAGGCAGCGCGAGCATTCCTGCATCGCTTCCTCGCGGCTGATCGGTTTTTCCATAAGATCGAAATCGTCTTTTCTGTCTTCGGCGTCGCGTTCCGTGTTCGTCACGCGCCCTGCGGCGGGCTTGAATTTGTACGTGGGCGCAGGAATATCAACGAGCGACGAAATGTCGGTGTGACAGCCGAGATAGCCGTCAATGTTCGCCGCGGCGACCTTGCCGGCCTCGATCGCGCGGATGACCGTCGCGGGACCGGAAACGCAGTCACCGCCGGTGAAGACACCTGCGCAATCGGCAGCGGCACCGGCCTTATCTGCGGTGAAAGCGCCGCGGTTGACCGCCATGCCGGCGGCGGCAAACGGCTTCGAGTCGATCGCCTGACCGATCGCCACGATGATGACGTCGGCAGGAATTTTTTCTTCGGGCGCGTCCGCGTCATACGGCTTCGGACGGCCACGGTCGACCTCGCCGATCACCTGCGGCTGGACAACGAGTGCGGTGACGTTTCCGTCTCTGTCCGCCTCAATGCGGACGGGTGCCTTGAGCGGCACGATCTCGCAGCCCTCGGCCATCGCGCCTTCTACCTCTTCGGGAAGCGCGGTCATGTCTTCCACACGGCGGCGGTAGACACATCTGACCGACTTCGCACCGAGACGCATCGAAGTGCGCGTGACGTCCATGGCGACGTTGCCGCCGCCGACCACGATGACGTTCTTGCCCGTGAAGTCGGGCTTGTTCCCGTCGCCGATCGAGCCGAGCAGTTCCACGGCGGAGATGACGCCGCGGGAATCCTCGCCGTCGATGCCGAGTTTCTTGTCGGCGTGCGCACCGATCGAAACGTATACCGCGTCGTAGCCGGCGCGGAGCTCGTCAAACGGAATATCTTTCCCGACGCTGACGCCGAGTTTCACTTCAATGCCGAGCGAGAGGATGACGTCGATGTCGGCGTCAAGATACGCGTCAGGCAGACGGTAGCAGGGAATACCGTAGCGGAGCATGCCGCCGAGGCGCTGGCGTTTCTCGAAAACGGTAACGCTGTGTCCCATCAGCGAGAGGAAATACGCCGCGGTAAGTCCTGCGGGGCCGCCGCCGACGACGGCAACGGTCTTGCCCGTCGCGGGTGCCTTTGCGGGTGCGGGAACGACGCCGGCATTGTCAACGGCGTAGCGTTTCAGTCCGCGGATGTTGATCGGTGCATCCACGAGCGAGCGGCGGCAGTGCGCCTCGCACGGATGTTCGCAGATCAGTCCGCAGACGGACGGGAACGGATTGTCCTTGCGGATCACGCGGACGGCGTCGGCAAAGCGGCCCTCGCCGGTGAGCGCGATATAGGCGGGAATATCAACGTGCGCCGGGCACTCCGCCGAGCAGGGAACGGCGGCGAAGTCCGCGGTGCAGCGGTTCTTTGTCAGATGAGAGAGATAGTCGTCACGGAAGGCGGCCATGCCGTCCAGAACGAGCTTCGCGGCCTCAAAACCGATCGCGCAGTCGGAGGAATCGGCGATGGCGCGTGCGGTGCGCTCGATGAGCGCGAGGTCTTCGGTGCTGCCTTCGCCGTCGAGCAGCGCGTCGATCAGCGCGGCGAGTCGGTCAAGACCGACACGGCAGGGAACACATTTGCCGCAGCTTTGGGCGAGACACAGTTTCAGGAAAGCGGAGGTCAGTTCGACGGGGCAGTTGCCTACGGGCGACGCGCCGATCCGGCGGCTGAGCGAATCGTAAAGGCCGCGGACGGTCTTTTCCGCACGGCTCTGCTGCGTGATTTCAAGTCTGTTCATAAAAGGAGCTCCTTTTGATGTAACGATCAACAATATAATGCCACAAACCGCGCCAAAATGCAAGAGATATGACGACTTTTGCGCGCTTTTGTTCGGAAATGGCAAAAAGAAAACGGCATCTCCCGGGGGGAGATGCCGATTGTCTTTCGGAAATGTTCAGAGAGCACCGAGCCGCACGGTCTTTTTTGCCAGAGCGCGGATCGAGACTTTCTTGATCTTGCGCATGTACGTGATCAGCTCGTCACCGATCGGATCGCGCCATGCGGCGGGAACGTTCTTCCGGGAGGCGATCGCTACGACGCTGGCGATCTGCGCGGCGTTGCAGTCCACGTCGTAGCCCTGCATCGCGCTGATATGCATCGTCTCGTCGAAATCGCCCTCGCCGAACCAGAGCGCCACGACTTCCGCGGCAGCGTTCGGGTAGGCGTGGATCCAGTTGTACCGTTCGTAGCGTTTTTCGCAGACCGCCCACGCTTCCTGCCACGTACCGTGCGTCCGGCACTGTTCGAGCGCAAAGCGGACGACGGAGGCGTATTCGCTTTTCTCCGGGATCAGGGAGACGGCCTCTTCGACGATCTCGCGGACGTCCGTCTTGACGTAGGCGAGCGACACGAGCACCGCGTTGAAGACTTCGCCGAGCACGCCGTTGTTGTGGTGGGAGACCTGTCCGTCGGTAAACGCCAGCTTCGCCGCGAGATACGGATCACCGGGCGCGACCATGCCGCACACGGCGCCGCGCATCTGTGCGCCGATCCATTCGCGGTAGGGGTTGTTGCATCTGCCGCTCTCCGGCGGGAAAATGCCGAGTTTCAGATTTTGCAGCGCACGGTCTTCCGCCGACCAGCCGGCGGGGATGAGCGCCACCCACTGTCCGGCGATATCCGCCGAGGTGAGCCCTTTGCCGCTCTTTTCGAGCGCCTCGAGAAACGCGAGCTCATAGGTGATGTCATCGTTGTAGGTGTTCGGCTTGCGGACGTAGCCGCGGATATCGCCGAAGACCTTTTCGATGTTTTCCTTCGTGTAGCCCTCGATCGCCGTGCCGAGCGCACCGCCGCAGATCTGTGCGATCCAGCCGTAGTACGTCAGTTCCTCGTAGAGCGGGGAAGACGTGTCGAAATCGTACCGGCGGGGAGAAACGTCTTTCTCGTAATCCTCAAACGATTCGTACTGTCTGTATTGCCAATAGGGATGCGACGGGATCTTCGGGGCGATGTTCAGAAGACGGAAAACTTCGGCGGCGAGACGCATCATCTCGGCGTAGTCTTTCTTTTCCACAGCCGCGGCGCCGGCGTCAATCAGCTTTTCCACCTCGGAGACGTCGTAGCCCATGTTCTCCATGTCCTGCATGGCGGCAACGATAACGTGCTCGGTCGCACCGGAGCCGGGGACGTTGCTGTGCCAGAGAAGCTCTGCCGCGCGGTTTTGCTCAAGAGCGGAATCTTCACAGTCCTTCCAGCCCTGCTCCTCTTCTTCGAGGACGACGGGAATGGAGGTCCGCATCGTTTCGCATTCGATTTCCCATGCTTTTTTCATATTGGTTCCTTACTTTTCCTTTTTGTTTTTGTTGATGACCGCGTAGATGACGAGCGCCGCGATCGTCATGAGATAGGGCAGCGTGTTGAGCAGCTCGTAGGGGAACGTCAGAACGGTCTGCGCCCCCACGGAGAAGTAGTCCACCGCACCGAACAGGAGTGAGAAAAACGCGGTGCGCCAGGGACTGCCGAGCCCCATCGCCTCCGCCGCGATGCCGATAAAGCCGCGGCCGGCGACCATGCCCGCCGAGAAATACTGCAGGTAGCTCATCGAGAGGAAAGCGCCGCCGAGACCGGCGAACACGCCGCAGATGATGAGCGCCTTGACCTTGACGACCCTCGTCCGGATGCCGACGCTTTCGGCAACCGCGGGGTTGAAGCCGGTCGCCTTGATCTCCGTGCCGAGCTTCGTTCTGCGGAGCAGGAACGAGAGGAAGATCGCCGCGAGAATGGCCACGTAGAAGAGAACGCTCTGGTCGAAAAGCAGTTTCCCGATGACGGGAATATCGCGCAAAACGGGAATGGAGATTTTCGGGATGGCAACGGCCGCCGCGGCGGACGAGTCACCCTTGACGCCGAGCACGGCGTAGAGCACGTAAACGCTGAGACCCGTTGCCAGCGTGTTGAGCGCGATACCGGAAAGGAAACTGTCCGTCCGGAGCCGCAGCGCGGCGAGCGCGAGCAGCAGCGACATGAGAACGCCGACGGCCGCCGCGGTCAGAAGACCGAGCACCCAGCTGTTCGTAAAGTGGCTGACGAGCGTGCCGCAGACGGCGGCGACGGACATGCTGCCTTCAATGTTGATGTTGACGATGCCGGCACGGTTCGAGATCAGCGCCGCGAACGCCGCGAATACGATCGGCAGCGCGAACATCACGGAACTCAGAAGAAAATCTTCGCTGAAAATAAATCCGATCATTTCGCCGCCTCCGTTTTCTTCCGGGAGAACTTCATATCCCAGAGGAATTTCGCGCCGAACAGAATGATGATCACGCCCTGGATGATGTAGATGATCTCATTCTGCACGTCAGTATAAAGCGACATCTGCTGCGCACCGACGCGGAGGTACGCGAGGAAGAGCGACGCCAGCGGGACGAGCGCGGGATTGTTCCGCGCCATGATCGCGATGACGAACCCGTCGAAACCGTAGTTCGGCAGGGCTCTCCAAGAGAAGCGGTAATAGTTGCCGAGCAGGTACACGCCGCCGCCGAAGCCGGAAAGACCGGCGCCGATGAGCTGGCTGTACACGACGACGGAGCCCGTCCCGATGCCGACGTAAGACGCGAACTGCGGGTTGTCGCCGGTCATGCGGATCGCATAGCCCCATTTGGTCTTGTAGAGGAACAGCGCACCGAGAACGGCCGCCAGAACGGCAAAGAGAATGCCGACGGAGAGCTCGTTGTCCTGATTCAGAAACGGCAGCTTGGCGTAGTCCTCGAGATATTTCGTGACGTTGGTGTTGTCGGGATCACCGCAGACGTTGTTGACGAAATAAAGGACGACCCAGAGCACGACGTAGTTAAGCATCAGCGAGGAAACGAACTCGTCCACGCCGAGCGCGGCTTTGAGTTTGGCGGGGATGTAGCCGATGAGGACGGCTGCGAGCGTGCCGCAGAGGATGCAGAAGAGCGGGACGAGGAACGAGGAACCCTCGCTTGCCAGCTCCGGCGCGAGAACGGCGGCGACGAAGGCGCCGACGAAGAATCCGCCCTCGACGAACATGTTGAACTGACCGGCGCGGGACATGATCGACACCGCGACACCCGTGAACATCAGCGGGATCGACTCGGTAAGCACGCGGCTGAGCGTGTAGCTGTCTTCAAACGGGGAAGTGAGGAAAACGCGGACGGTCTCGAAGGAGCCCTTGCCCGCGACGAGGATCACGGCGACGGCGAATGCCAGCGAAAGCGCGAGCATGACGAGCGTCTTTGCGATCTCGCCGAGAACGCTTTTCGCTTCCTGCCCGGAAACACAGCGGCGGAAGCGGTCAATGATATCAACCATGCTGCACCTCCATACGTTCCAGACCGAGCATATACCGGCCGAGCTGTACCTCGTCAACGGAAGAAACGTCCGTGATATCGGCGGTGATCTCGCCGTCGTGGAAGACGATGATCCGGTCCGCGAGACTGAACACCTCGGCGAGATCGGCGGAAACGAGGATCACGGCTTTGCCTGCGTCGCGCATGGCGACGATGCGTTTGTGGATCGTCTCGATCGCGCCGATATCGACGCCGCGCGTCGGCTGATCGGCGACGATGAGTGCGGGATCGCTGTCGAGCTCGCGTGCCACGACGACCTTCTGCATGTTGCCGCCGGAAAGCATGCCGATCTTCTGGTTCAGCGTGCCTTTGATGCCGTAGTCGGCGATCTGCCCGCAGCTTCTTTCCCGCAGCTTTTTCGTTTTGAGAAAACCGAGACGGCTGTTCTCGGCGTAGTCGAGCGCGATCAGATTGTCGCAGATCGACGCCGCCGTGTTGCAGCCCGTCGTCATGCGGTCTTCCGGAATGTGGGAGAGACCGAGTTTCCGGATCTTGCGGATCTTCATGCCGGCGACGTTCACCCCGCCGAAGCGGATTTCGCCGGTATATTTCCTGTTCAGCCCGCAGACGGAGCGGACGACTTCGCGCTGACCGTTGCCCTCGACACCGGCGATACAGAGGATCTCGCCGCGGTGCGCCGAGAAACTGACGCCGCTGACGGCGTTCCTGCCGCCTTTGCCGCGTACCGTAAGGTCCGTGACCGTGAGCAGCGCCTCACCGGGCTGTGCCTTTTCTTTGTCCACCTTCATCTGCACGTCGCGCCCGACCATGAGCCGGGAGATCTCCGCTTCGGAGACGTCGCTGATGTTGTAGACGCCGACGTTCTCGCCCTGCCGCATGATCGTCACGCGATCGCAGAGCGCCATGATCTCTTTGAGTTTGTGGGTGATGATGATGATCGTGTAGCCGCTCTTTTTCAGAAGACGGAGCTGCCCGAAAAGCTGTTCGGTCTCCTGCGGCGTCAGAACGGCGGTCGGCTCATCGAGAATGAGGAGTTGCGCGCCGCGCGCCAGGACGGTCAGGATCTCGATCTTCTGCGCGGTGGAAGCGGAGACGTCGGCGGCGCGAGCCGTGAGATCGACGTGCATATCGTACTTCTCGCAGAGCTCCTCCGCACGGCGGATCATCTCTTTCTTTTTGAGGACGCCGAGGGCGTTTTTCTCCTCGATGCCGAAGAAGATGTTTTCCCACGCGGTGAACTGACCGACCAGCATGAAATGCTGATAGACCATGCCGATGCCGAGCGCGCCTGCGGCGCGCGGCGAGTTGATGCTGACTTTCCGACCGTCGAGAAAGATCTCGCCGTCGGCTTTTTCGGCGCCGTACAGCACTTTCATGATCGTGCTTTTGCCGGCTCCGTTTTCGCCTGCAATGGCGTGGATCTCACCCTTTTCGATGGAAAGATTCACGTTTTTGTTGGCAACGACACCGCTCGGGTAGACCTTCGTGATGCCGCGCATTTCGATGTAACCGGACATTTTTATTTGGACGGGTCGAGTCTGTCAAACAGCGCGTTGAGATCGGCGGAAGACGTATAGCGTTTCAGACCGCTCTGCACGGTCAGCTCGCCGGAGACGATCTTCGCGGCAACGTCCGCGAGATACGCTCTGTTTTCTTCGGAAACGAGGGCACGGAAGTTTTCATTGTCCGCGTAGCCGATCTTGCCGTCGGCAACGCCGAGGACTTCGAGGTCGCCGTAGGTCAGCGTGCCGGTCATGAACTTCTCGCACGCTTCGTAAAGTGTATCACCGACGCGCTTCTCGATCGACGTGACGATGACGGCCGCCTTGTCGGGATCGGAATCCTTGTAGTAGGCGTACTGGTCGCTGTCGACGCCGATGATCGTCTTGCCGCCGAGCTTCGCCGCTTCGATGCAGCCGATGCCTGCCTGGCTGGCCGCTGCGAAGAGGATAGAAACGTCGTTGTTGTAGTAGGCCTGTGCAAGAGATTTGCCCTTCGGGCTGTCAACGAAGTCGCCGATGAAGGCGTGGTAAGCGCCGATCGACGAGGACTTGTCGGCATTGACGGCTTCGACGCCCTGCATGAAGCCGGAGGCGAAGTCGTTGATGATATCGTTCGCCGCACCGCCAATGAACGCGGTGTTGGCAGCGCCGCTTTCGAGCGACAGAAGTCCCGCGAGAACGCCGGCGAGATAGCCGCCCTCGTTCTGGCTGAACATGATGGAGTGTACGGTCGGATAGTCAGCCGCTTTACCGTCCTTGATCTCCGTGTCGAAAATCACGAAGCGGCGGTCGGCGTATTTCGATTTCTTCACGAGGCGCTGGAGCGGCTCGCGCATGTCAGTCGTGCCGACAATGATGAGATCGTATGCCTCAGCGGCGGTCTTGGCAAGGAGGGACTCATACACGGTCGCGTCGCTCGAACCCATTTCCACGATCTTCACTTCCGCTTCGGGGTGATCAGCCTGGAAGCGGAGCATGCCCTCGTTGGCGGAGTCCCAGAAGGACATATCGCCGAGGTCGCCGTTGATGAGCAGCGCCACGCGGAATTTTCCGTCATCGAGAGAGGCAACGCCGGAAGAGGAGGGGTCGGAAGGCCCCGCGGGATCGTCGTCGCACGACACGAGGGATACGGCGAGAGCCGCCGTCATAAGAAGCGCCAGAAGAAGCGCGGTGATCTTTTTAAACATGTTCGTATACTCCTATGCATCAAATACATCAAAAAACTTTTTGTCGGAAAAAGCCATAAGGCGGCGGAGCCCCGGGGGACTCCGCCGCGTCGCCGGAATTACCAGACTACTTCTTCAAAGCTGTAAAGGAGGTAATCGCCTTCAAAGACGTGAACGTCGTTGCAGGCAAAGTTCGTGGGGTTGTTGCCGTTGTACTGCCACATCCAGTAGGTGTTGGTGTTCGCGTCGTTGACGTAGCTGCCGATGGAGGTCACGAAGCCGACTTCGAGGCCTTCCTGGGACAGTTCTTTTTCTTCAACGGCTGCCTTGAAGAACTCGGAAGCGTACAGCGTGTCGCTGGTGAGCTTCACAGTGCCGCAGTAGAGCACGGTGTCGCCGGCAACGATCTTGACGTTGGCGGTAACGGTGCCGGCCCATTCGGAATGGCCATCCACTTCGGAAACGGTCGTGTCGGTGCCGACTTCAAACGGTGCCTTCGGAGCTGCGGGTTCATTGTTGCAAGAGCAAGCGAGAACGCAAACCATTGCAAGCACGAGGAACAGAGCGGTGAGTTTTTTCATGGTACTTCTCCTTCAAAAAGTTTTTTATTTGATACGGCTTTTTGCCGTGATCAACGAATGAATACGGGGTTCGAGATCGCGTAGATCGCTTTCGCGCCGAGCACTTCGACGAGCACCCAGTCGCCCGAGACGAGCGAGGAGATCGTCACGTCACCCTCGAACGAGGTGCCGTTCACTTCGATCTCGCGGACGGTCTCGCCGTTCACGACGAAGCGGATCTTTTCCATGCCTTCGCGGCACGTTACGCTGCCGCTGAAGGTGAGTTCACCGCTTTCGGCGTCGGCAGTCTCGCCGAAGATCGCGCCGTTCGCGGTGAGGGTCATAACGGGGCCGTTCGTCAGGTAGGAGTGACCGTTCCTGACGGCGTCGAGAATGTTCTCCTGGTTGATCTCGCTGTCGCCGAGGTACACGTAGGTGGCGATGCAGCCGCTGTACTTGCCGGCGTAGCGGCAGTAGTTTTGGTACTCGGAGAGCTTCGTGAACGTCTCCGGGAACTGATTGCGGACTTCTGCGGAGGCGTAGCCCGTGGAGTCGTGGTTGTCCGTACCGCTGGTCGCGGCGATGAACGCGCCGCCTTCCTTGACGCGGTTCAGAAGCGAATACCAAAGGAGTTTCGCCTGGTAGTTCTGGTTGTCGGTGTTCATCGTTTCAAACCGGCCGTCGGGCACCGTGAAATATGAGTTCCAGATCTCAATGGTGTCAAAGTTTTCGAACAGTTCGTAGTCGGTCGCGTCGAGAAAGTTCATCGCGCCCATGTTGGTGATCGAGTACGGGTGGTTGATCTGCGAAACGCCGCCCTGCAGGCGGATCTGCCGGGCGATGTAGACGATCTTGTCGCGGCAGATGGCGTTCTTGTCCTTGTTGGCGCGTTCCGCGTCGGTCAGGTTGATCTCATACTTGTCGTAGGTCATGCCGGTGCCGATGCTCTGGAAATGACCGAATTCCGTCGTGACTTCGCTGCCCGCCATGCCGAGGAAATTGCGGTGCGCGCCGGCCGCGTCCGTCAGAACGTTGATCGCGTTCGTTTCACGCCATTCCGGAACGCCGCGGGAGGTGTTGTGGTCGGTCAGGAAGCCCCAGTACATGCCGGTCGCCGCATTGGCAATGGCGAGGTCGGTAATGGAATCCGCGCCGTCGGAATAGGTGCTGTGCATGTGGAGGTCGCCGGCGATCCAGCCGTCTGCATACGAATCGGAAAGCTGATTCAGACGCACGTCGCGGAGGAAGTACGTTTTCAGACTTTCGACTTCGATCGTCGTCGTATAGGTGTTGAATTCAAAGCCCTTGGTGAAGGTCAGCGTGTATTTGCCGGGCGCCAGCTCGAGGTGATAGCCGCCGAAGGCGTTCGTCGTCTCCATGTGGCAGTTGTTTTCTTCGTCCACGATGATGATGCCGGCGATCATCATGTCGCCGTCGCCGGACAGGACCTTGCCGCGCACGTTGCCGGCAGGCGCGGAGGTGTTATCCGTGATGACCGCCGGGGTGTCGGCTTCCTCTTTCCCACAGGAGAAAAGGGCGGCCGGAAACATCAGAACGGCAAGCAGCAGAGAAACGAAACGCAGTGTCTTTTTCATGAAAATCTCCCCATTCCGCTGTACAATATTTAAAATCGTATTGACAACTATCTAATCTAATGATATGATCTTTTTATACAGATTTCAAGCGGAGAAAAACCAAAAACCATGCAGTTTGATTCAAATGTTGCAATTTTCGACACGGTCGATTTGTCGATCGAGCACCCTTTTTCGCCGGAGGGCTCGCTTTTCACTTATTATCCGTCCGCGTCGCCGAAAATGTTCCATTATCATAACTTTCTGGAGCTCGGTTACTGCGAAAGCGGCACGGGCGTGTTCAACATCGACGGCCGACCCGTGCCGTTCCACGGCAGGTGTACGTCGGTGATCTATGACGGGCAGGTGCATATCGCACAGAGCATCAACAGCGAGGGAAGTCTCTGGCATTTTCTCTATATCGACCTCAACTGCCTCTTCGCCGACTGTGAATTCGCCGGCGTCGATTTTCTGAAACGGATGAAATTTAATAACTGGAAAAATTACGAGTTCCCGTCGATTTTGCCGGAGGCGGAGTATCCGGCGTTTTACGCGCTTTGCCGTGATATTCTGGACGAGTGCGCCGCCATGCGCGGCAACGCGATCCAGACGGTGCAGGGGCTGACGTATTCGCTTCTCAAAAAGCACGAGCGCCTTTTTGCCGAGATGCCCGCCGCCGTCCGGCAGCGCGGGAGCGTCCCGAGCCTCGTGCAGGAACTCGGCCCGACCCTGAACTACATCAACAAGAACTACCGCGAAAACATCACGATCGACGACCTCGTCTCCGTCGCCAAAATGAGCAAGAGTAACCTCCAACGGAAGATGATCGCCTGCACGGGAAAAGCGCCGGTGCAGTATATCCGTCATCTGCGGCTGAAATACGCGACCGCGCTGCTTCTGGACGATACGAAAACGGTCGCGGAGATCGCGGAACTTGTCGGTTATAACCTTTCGAGTTTCAACCGCCAGTTTCTGAAAGAGTACGGGGTGACGCCTACGGCATGGCGGAAAAACGGAACGATCTGACCGGCGGAAAAGCAGATATTTTATCACAACACACAAAAGCGGCGGGGAAGCAAATCCCCGCCGGTTTTTGTAAATAAACGGATGCTTTTGAGGAAATACATCCTTTTTCTTGACTTTTTCGCAGGATAGAGTTATAATTACTATGTCTAACTATAATCTAAGGAAGTGTGCGCTCGGTTGCGACGGAAAGGCAGAACAATGGAACTGAAACCGTTCGAAAAAAGAATATGGCTTTCCTCACCGACGATGCACGGCGAAGAACTCCGGTATATGACCGAGGCATACTCGACCAACTGGATGTCGACGGTCGGTGAAAACATCAATGAAATCGAGCGTATTGCCGCCGCAAAGATCGGTGTCGGTTACGCCGTTGCTCTTTCTTCCGGTACGTCTGCGCTCCACATGGCAACGAAACTGGCCGGCGAGCGTCTGTACGGAAAAACGGCATTGGGGAAAGGCGCTCTTTCCGGCCACCGAGTTTTCTGCTCGGATATGACGTTCAGTGCGACCGTCAACCCGGTTGTCTACGAAGGCGGCGTTCCCGTGTTCGTTGATACTGAGCGCGGCACGTGGAACATGAGCCCCGCTGCTTTGGAAAAAGCGTTTGCCGAATATCCGGATGTCAAACTGATTGTTACTGCACATCTTTACGGCACGCCCGGCCGGATCGACCGGATCCGTGAGATCGCCGACCGACACGGGGCGCTCCTCGTTGAGGATGCCGCGGAATCCTTCGGCGCTTCGCTTGGCGGAAAACAGACCGGCTCGTTCGGTGATTACGGCTGCATCTCGTTCAACGGGAACAAGATCATTACCGGCTCATCCGGCGGGATGTTCCTGACGGATACGAAAGAGGACGCGGAAACGGTGCGGAAATGGTCGACGCAGAGCCGCGAGAACGCACCATGGTACCAGCACGAGGAACTCGGTTATAACTACCGTATGAGCAATGTCATCGCCGGCGTCGTTCGCGGCCAGCTGCCGCATCTCGAAGAACATATCGCGGCAAAAAAAGCGATCTACGAGCGGTACCGGGACGGCTTCCGCGACCTGCCCGTCACGATGAATCCGTTTGACGCTGACCATACGGAGCCGAATTTCTGGCTTTCCTGCCTTCTCATCGATGAGGAGGCGATGTGCTGCCAGACGAGAAATGATTCGGCTGCCGCCTATACGAAAGAGCAGGGCAAGACCTGTCCGACGGAGATCCTCGAAACGCTTGCCGCGTACCGCGCGGAGGGAAGACCGATCTGGAAACCGATGCATATGCAGCCCATTTTCAAGGCAAATTCCTTTGTTTCTCTTGAGGGGGAAGACGTCGGTGCTGATATTTTCCGGCGCGGGTTCTGTCTTCCGTCTGATAACAAGATGACTCCTGACGAGCAGGACACCGTGATCGCGATCGTCAGAAAATGTTTTGCGTGAGGAACGTGCCATGTACATAAAGTTTGGAAAACGACTTTTGGATGTCATCGTTTCCTTTTTGTCGATCGTCCTTTTGTCACCGCTTTTTCTTGCGCTGATCATTGTCGGCGCCTTTGCGATGCGGGGCAATCCTTTCTTTACACAAGAGCGCCCGGGCAAAAATGAAAAGATATTCCGTCTCGTCAAATTCCGCACGATGAATAACCGGACGGATGAGAACGGCGAGCTGCTGCCGGACGCCGTGCGGCTGAACCGCTACGGCAGATTCCTGCGTTCCACGAGTCTCGACGAGCTGCCGGAGCTTTTCAACATTCTGGTCGGTCAGATGTCGCTTGTCGGTCCGCGGCCGCTGCTGGTCAAATATCTGCCGCTTTATAATGAGTATCAGCACCGCCGTCACGACGTTCTGCCGGGGCTGACCGGCTGGGCGCAGGTCAACGGCAGAAACCTCTGTTCGTGGGAAGAAAAATT
>JAKSPV010000010.1 GCA_024404475.1 Clostridia bacterium
ATAAAGTACAGCTCGAGGTTTTGAAGAGCTGGCTTCCGCGCGCTCGCGTGCGCGGTGACAGAACGGGACGCCGCGAACGCTGCCGTTTACCAGCGCATCGCCGACGCGCTCGCCGTCGTTCCGAAGCACCCCGCAACCGATTTCATGACCGCGTGCCAGTCGTTCTATCTCGTCTTCACGCTCGCCGGACGCGCCTCGCCCCGTCTGTTCGACCACTACACGCGCCCGTACTACGACAAGACCGACCGCGCCGAGGCGCGGGACCTTCTCGAAGGGCTCTGGGAGGGATTTCATCGCACGCGGACGTGGAACCTCTGCGTCGGCGGCTGTGACGAGAACGGGAACGACCTTACCTACGAGCTCAGCTATGAAATTCTCGACGTCGCGGCAAAGTACGGCTACGCCACGCCGAACCTGACCGCGCGCGTCCATAAGAACACGAGCGCGGCGTTCTGGCAGAAGATCGCCGACACGCTGGCGACGGGCATCGGCATGCCCGGACTTTACAACGACGAGGTCGTCTGCCCGGCGCTCGAAGCACTCGGCATCCCGCCGCGGGATGCGCATCTCTACGCGATGAACGGCTGCAACCAGATCGACATCCAGGGCAAGTCCCACATGGGACTCGAAGACGGCGAAGTCACGCTGCTCAAATGTCTCGAATACGCGCTGACAAACGGGCGGTGCCTGCTCTCCGGTGAGAAGATCAGCATCGAGACGGGCGATCCGACGTCTTTCCGCACGTTTGACGAGTTTTTCGGCGCCTACAAGCGGCAGGTCGAGTTTGCGGCGAAGACCGCCGTCGGGCTCGCCAACCGCTCGCAGGAGATCTTCGGGGGAAATGCGCCGAACCCGCTCCGCTCGATGCTGATCGAGGGCTGCCTCGAAAAGGGCGTCGATTTCAAGCGCGGCGGCCCGCTTTACAACCACGGACAGATTCTGACGGAGGGTCTCGCCGACACGATCGACTCGCTCGCGGCGATCCGCCACTTCGTCTACGATACGAAGACCTACACGATGGCGGAGCTCGTCGATGCCCTCTGGCACGATTTTGATGGGCGCGAGGACATGCGTCAAACACTGCTTCGGCACCCCGAAAAATTCGGCAACGACGTCGAGTCCGTCGATGAACTCGGCGGCGAGGTGCTCCGGCACTATTTCAGCGAGCTGCTCCGCTACCGCACGTGGCGCGGCGGCGGGGACGGCATATACGGCGGCGGGCTCAGCACCTTCGAGCGCGCGGCGCGCAACGGGATGTCGTGCGGTGCGTCGGCAGACGGGCGGCACGCCCGTTCGGGCAATATCGCCGAGAGCGCCGGCGCCGTTCCGGGACGCGATACGCACGGGCCGACCGCGCTCATCAATTCCGTCATGCATTTCGACCAAAAGCTCGCCAAGAGCGGCTTCCTTCTCATGATGAAATTCGAGAAATCGCTCTTCGCGACGGAGCGCGGCAAGGCGGGCTTCATCGCCCTCGCCAAGACGTATTTCGCCGGCGGCGGGCAGATGCTCTCCACCACGGTCGTCAGCGAGGAAGAACTCCGCGACGCCGAGATCCACCCCGAAGATCACCGCGATCTGATCGTCCGCGTCGGCGGATACAGCGACTATTTCGTCAATCTCTCGCCGGAACTCCGGCAGAACATCATCGCACGCACGTCGTCCGGCATCTGACCGGACGGGAAAGGACGCGAAGTGGGCACCGTTTTCAACATTCAGCGCTACTGCCTGCACGACGGGCCGGGCATCCGGACGACCGTCTTTCTGAAGGGCTGTCCGCTCCGCTGCGCGTGGTGCCACAACCCTGAGTCACAGAATCCGGCGCCCGAGATCACCGTCCGCCGGCCGCTCTGCAGGCGCTGCGGCGCTTGTCTGGCCGTCTGCCCGGCGGGCTGCCACACACTTTCGGCAGACGGGCACGTTTTTGATCCCGGAAAATGCACGCGCTGCGGCGCGTGCGAAAAAAACTGCCCCGCGGGGGCGATCGAGACCGTCGGCGCCGAGATGACGGCGGACGAGGTGCTCCGCACAGTTCTCCGCGACAAACTCTTTTACGAGACTTCCGGCGGCGGGATGACCGTTTCCGGCGGCGAGCCGCTCTTCCAGCCGGATTTCCTCGAAGAACTGCTCCGGGGAGCCCGCGATCGCGGCGTCTCCACCGCGATCGAAACGTCCGGATTTGCCTCGTCCGAGACGATCCGCCGCGCGGCGCCCCTCACCGATCTGTTTCTTTTCGACATCAAGCTGACGGACAACGAGGCGCACCGGCGATACACCGGCGTGCCGCTCGCGCCGATCCTCGAAAACCTCGCTCTGCTCGACGCGCTCGGCGCGAATGTGACGCTCCGCTGCCCGATCATCCCGGGCGTGAACGACACCGCGGCGCATTTCGCCGCCGTCGCCGACCTCGCCCGGACGTATCCCGCCGTCCGCGGGATCGAGATCGAGCCCTATCACGCGCTCGGCGAAGAGAAATCCCGCGGCCTCGGCCGCGTGCCGCCGACGTTCCCCGTTCCGTCGGCGGAGCAGGCCGCCGAATGGGTGAGGACGCTCGCCGCCCTCGCGCCCTGCCCCGTTTCCCTCAACATCTGACCGCAAGGAGGAACCCCGCATGAATTATCTGAAAAAAATCTTCCCGTTCGCTTTCAAGGACACGAAAACGACGAACGGACTCGTCGTGTCGCTGATCCTGCACGTCGTGCTCGCCGCCGTCGTCACCGCCGTCTCGGCGCTTCTCGTCACGCTCTTTGCCGGGATCCCCGTCGCCGGGGCGATCGTTTCGTTCGTGTTCCGGCTCCTTTACATTCTCGTCGATCTCTATGCCCTCATCGGCATCGTCCTCGCGGTTCTCTGCCGCGCCGACGTCATCTCCTGACGGTTGACATTTCCGGGCGGGAATGCTATCATAAAAGTACCGACATCACAGAAAGGACGATCCCCATGAAAAGAAGATTTCTGACGCTCCTTCTGGCCGCTCTTCTCGTTCTGGTCCTCGTCGCGTTCGCTTCCTGCACGAAGCCGCACGACCTTGTCAGCATCGAGGCGGTCAACGTCCCCGAAGCATCCGTTCTCGCCGACGCGATCGACGACAGCGGCATCCTGCTCCGCCTGCATTACGCGGATGAGCAGGACGAAGAGATCCCGTTCAAAACGGAAATGCTGCCCGAATCGCTGCAGAAAGAACTGCAGAAGACCGGCAGCCACGACGTTTCCGTCCTTTACCTCGGCATGGAAACGACCTTCACGCTCAGAACGACCGCCGTCTACACGGTCTCGTTCCGGAACGCGCTCGGCGATGAGATCAAATCCCTGCGCGTCACCGACGGCTCCGCCGCGGCGGCTCCCGCCGACGACGACATGATCGTCGAGGGCTACCGCTTCCTCGGCACCTACGACAAACCGTTCGACGTCATCACGGCCGACACGGTCGTCACCGGCGAATACGTCAAGACGTGGAACGTCACGTTCTACGACGGCAACGGCGACGTTCTCTCGAGCGCAACGGTTGACGAGGGCACGGCCGCTCCCGCGCCTGAGAACACGGCGATGGACGGCTACGTCTTCACCTACTGGGATACGAAATTCGACGCCGTCACGGCGGACACCGACGTGCACGGTCTCTACATCAAGATCGAGCCGCACCGCGAGATCAAGAACATCATCTTCATGATCCCGGACGGCGCCGGCTTCGGCACCTACGACCTTGCCAACGCGCTGAAACAGAAGTACGGCACGGGCGTCTTCGGGCAGGCAACGCCGATCACGACGGACGCGATCGAGGGCATGACCGTGACCGGTCTGTACCTTGACCAGTTCATGATCGCCACCGCAGACACGAAGCTCGCCTCCAACCGCCTGCACGACGCGACGGACTCCGCCGCCGCGGGCACCGCGCTCCTCACCGGCGAAAAGACGAACTACCTCATGGTCGGCGTTGAGCCGCACCTGACGCCTGTCGCCAACCTTCTGGAACTCTGCCGGCTCGAAGGCAAATCGACCGGCTTCGTAACGACGAAGTGCCTCGTGGACGCAACGCCGTCCACCGCGCTCGCCCACTCGCTGAAACGCGCCGATCAGGATGATTGCGCGTACCAGATGTCCGTCTCGAAGCAGATCCTCATGAGCGGCGCCGACATCGTTCTCTGCTACGGCAGCGACGGCGGCTACTACGCCAAGGGCACGACGCAGGGCGCCCCGCTCCACGGGCTCCGCGCGACCGACTTCGGCTACACCGTGGTGAACGACCTCGCCTCCCTCAAGGCGGCCGTGAACACGAGCAAGGCCTCGAAGATCTTCTCGAACTTCCAGATCAACTACGAGGCGCTGAACGGTGAGGGCTACACGCTCACCGACAAGAACTACTCCATCGGCTCCGTCGCGTACAACACCGACTACCAGGCGCTCCACCTTCTGTACGACTGCGACGCGAAGGCGGGCACCGACCTCACGCTGCTTGAAATGACCAAAGCCGCGCTGACCGCGATCTCCGAAAACGCCGACAACGAAAACGGCTTCTGCCTCATCATCGAGGGCGGCGCGATCGACAACGCCGCCGAGGCGCGCTACGTCCGCGAGGCCGTTTCCGAGTATCTCGCGTTCGACGAGGCGTTCGGCTACTGCGTCAACTGGGCAATGCAGCGCGACGACACGATCGTCATTGCCTGCCCCGACCACGACTCCGGCGGTTTCTACCTCCCGACCGAGGAAAACTGCGGCATGACGCTTGACGCCGTGCTCGACGGTCTGCACGACGGCACGATCGAGCGCAACACCCAGCTGCCCGGCAAGATCCAGGACGGCCACTCCCCGCAGAACGTCCCCGTCTGGCTCTATGCCCCGGGCTACACGAAGATCGAGATCCTCGAGGCGCTCGGCCTGCCGCTTGACGCGAACGCAGACACCGTCCGCACGGGCAGGTTCTTCGACGGCTCGAAGTTCAACGAGGATTACGTCATCCTGAACTCCGACATCTCCCCCGCGATCGTTTCCGTCGCCGACCTCATGAGCTTTGAGGACGCGACGAAGACGCTCTTCGCCAGCGCGAACGACTACGGCAAGTACAACACCGAGACCGGCATCTTCACCTTCAAGAACGGCGAGACCGTCGAGGACTGCTCGACCGTCTGGAAGGACAAGAAGGGCAACGAGCACGAGTTCCCGTACGGCTGCGCGTTCTTCCTCACGAACCCCGTCAGCTACCTGTACGAGGGCGACGAGCGCGAAGGCACCTCCGGCACGAAGGCCTACACCCCCTTCAAGGCGGCCAAGACGTTCTACATGCCTGAGGCCGTGCTCCGTGAGATGGGCTACATTCAGTAAACAAAACAGAGAAGCCGAGGTCTTTCGACCTCGGCTTTTTTATGCCTTTATGCGATCCGGATCAGCGAAACGCTCGCGTCGTCCGGACGCGGCGTGTTCTCACGCGCACGGCGCACGATCTTCTCCGCCATGGCGCGGAGATCGTCGTCCCATTCCTCCTCCCGGCAGAGCATGTCCATCAGCCACACCGCCTCTTCATAACTCGGCGTCACGCCGTCGGAGAGCATCACCACGACGTCGCCCTGTCTCAGTCGGAACGAAAGCAGTTCCGCGTCGAGCGTCTTCATAATGCCGATCGGCGCCGTTTTCGATTCGAGCCGGAAAAGCCGCCCCGCGCGGAGCACGAACGACGGCGCCGCGCCGCTTTTCAGAAAGCGTGCCTCCCCCGTGTAGAGATCGAGTTCCATGAGATCGACCGTCGCGGAGCACTCCGTGCTCCCCGTCCGGAGGAAGCCGTGCAGCATTTCGAGCGACGTTTCGAGCGGTGCGCCCGACGAGAGCATCCGCTCCAGAAAGACCGCCGACACGCGCGACGCAAGCGCCGCCTCGCGGCCGCTCCCCATGCCGTCCGACACGAGCGCGTAATAGTACCCGTCGCGGCTCGTGAACGAGCTGACGGCGTCGCCGTTCTCTTCCCTGCCGCCCGCCGCGGAGCACCGGCCGCATTCCGCGCGGAACATTGGCACGCTGTGCATCGTCATCGTGACGCAGTCACCGCTGATCGAGAACTCCGGCGGGGAAAACGGGCTGCCGAGCGCCCGCTCCGCCGCGGCGCGGAGATCGTCGCCGCCCATCCGGACATGCGCCATGTCGAGCGGACGCGCCAGAATGAGCCGCCGCCGCGTGCCGTAGACCGAGATCGTCCCGGCGGAAAAATCCGCCTCGCGGAGCCCGCGCCGGAGGCGTTCCGATGCCCCGGCGTCGTAGGCGAGCGCGGCATCCTCCCGCGCCGTCGTTTCGCTGAGCAGGCGCGCCATGAGTCCGTAATCGGATGCGGCGACGGACGCCTTATCCTCCCGGATCGCCTCCGCCGTCCGTCTGGCACAGCCGTCGTTCACGTCGGTGATGATCCGCTCCATCTGGCAGCACCGCGCGAGAAGATATTCCGGCACGGTCTCCGCCGTGACGCGCCCGTTTTTGCGGAGGGCGGCCGTCATCGAGGAGAGGACGTCCGCCGTCGCGTCGTATTCCTTCTGCCAGCAGACGCCGGCATAGCCGCAGCGGCGGCAGGCGCGGTCAAACGCCTCGTCGCACATCGCGCGCAGCTCCGCCGTCGGTAGACGCCGGCGCCGCCGGGACAGCTTTTCAAAGATGCCGGATGCCGAGCGGAGACTCTCCGAAAGGTCGGTCACCGTTGCCCGGTACCGCTCCCGTCGTGCCTCTTCCACGAGCGCCGCCTCCCCCGAGCCGGCGTCCTCCCGGACAATCTTCTCCGGCAGGAGCCGGAGAACAGGCAAAACGCCTCCCGAGAAGAGCGGCCCGAGCAGCGCCGAAGCGACGGTCAGCCCCGGCACCACGGCACGTAGGCCTTCGAGATGGAACGCCCACGTTGCCCACGTCGCACCGGCAAGGCACCCGCCTGCCGCCGCCATGATCGGCGAGATGTGCCAGAGCACGCCCGACGCGATCGCCGCGGCGGCAAATGCCGGCGCGTACAGCGGCTCGAACACCATGCCGCAGAGAAATCCCGCGACGGAGCCGACCGGCGCGCCCTCGCACCGGGAAACGTACATCGGGATCGCCGCCGCGGCAAGGCAGCCGAGCGACACCCCGAAAACGGAGATCTCGCGAAGCGAAAAAACGACGAGCGCCGCGAGGACCGCCTCGCCGAGCACCCGCTCGCCGGAGAGCGCGAAGCGGCGTTCCGTCACGCCGCAGAGCGACGCCGTCACCGCCGGGCAAAGCACGGCAGACAAAAGCGACAAAAGAAAGTCGCGCACGGGTGCGTCCCCGAGCGCCACGGTGAAAACACCGGCCGAGAGCATCGCCGCCGCGGCAATCGCCGCGCGGAGCGGGACGTTCTCCCCGAACAGCGCCCGCCGGAGCGTTTCCTCCCCACCGGAGCGGGGCACGCCCGCCTTTTTCCACCACGGACGGACGAAGCGGAACCGGTCTCCGTCCGCAAGCATCGCGCCGCGCAGAAGATATCCGACGAGAAGCCGCCCGCCGAAGACGGCGAGATACACGAGTGCGTAGCCGATCGGCCACCGCGTCGTCAGCGAGCCGACGAGGCACCCCGCGAGGGCAGCCACTGCCTCCGGCAGACCCGTCACCGCCGACAAAAAGGCGATCCCAAACGGGCTGATCTCCCCCGGCAGAGACGCCGACGCAAACAAAAGGCCGAGCGTGCCGGCGACTGCCGCCGGCAGAGCCCGTCTGATCCATTCCGATACCGCTCCCGTTTTCAGCCGGGCGGACAAGGTGCCCTCCCGTACCGTTTCTCCCCGATCCATACGTTTTTCTCCTCCCGCGCCGCGAAAGATTTCCCCCGCCGGACGCTTTTGACTTCTTTTCCTCCATTGTAGCGGCCGCGGGCCGCCGAAGTTGTCGATTTCCCGCGTCGGAGAAGATTTCTTTTTGTCGCGCCGCACGGCAAAGCCGCGGGAAGTGTCATTTTGCGGCGGGAAAGAGGGGGAAATCCCGGGAAAAATGGGGACGGCGGGCTCTTCCCCGCCGCAGGGAAAACCGTTGACAAAACGCCGCTTTTGTGGTAGAATAATGACACGAAATTGAGAAAGGACGTGCCGCGCCGATGAAATGCCCCGTTTGCGGTTTCCAGGACAGCAAAGTGCTCGATTCCCGCCCCGTTGAAGAAAATAACTCGATCCGCCGCCGCCGCGAATGTCTGCAATGCCAGAACCGCTTCACGACGTACGAGGTCATCGACGTCTTCCAGCCGATCGTCGTCAAGAAGGACGGCACGAAGGAATATTTCGACAAGAACAAGCTCCTCGCCGGGCTCATGCGCGCCTGCCAGAAGCGTCCCGTGGACGCCGAGCAGATCGCCGCGGAGATCGAGAGCGAGATTTTGAACTCGCTCCGCCGCGAAATCACCTCGCAGGAGATCGGCGAGCTCGCCATGCAGAAGCTGAAAAAGTACGACGATGTCGCGTACGTGCGTTTCGCGTCGGTCTACCGCGAGTTCAAGGACGTAGAATCGTTCATGACCGAGCTCGAGGCGCTCCGCGAGAACGCGAAAAAATAAAAAAGTTGCGCCGCCGACAAAAAATCCCTTGCAAAACGCGGCGGGATATGCTATACTAATCCCCGCACGGAGAGATCCGTGCGGAACCATACGGACAGGTATCGAAGTGGTTATAACGGCCCTGACTCGAAATCAGGTGTACAGCAATGTACCGAGGGTTCGAATCCCTCCCTGTCCGCCAGAAAAAAGGCACCCCTGGCGGGTGCCCTTTTTTATGGTTGCAGAGGGATTCGAACGGGCGCGGAGTGACTGTGCCGCCCCCGCTGATTTTTTCTTGCATTTTCCGAAAAACGTGCTATAATGATATCGACCCATAAAAATAACCGGAGGTTTCATGAAATGAAAAAGATCATCAGTCTCATCCTCGTCGCCGCGATGCTCGCCGTTTCTCTCTCCGCGTGCAGTTTTCTGCCCGATGATTTCAGTCTTTCCGACATTTTCGGCTTCATCCAGAATCTTGACACGGATGAGTCCGACACGGACGCGCCCGACACCGATCCCGTCGGCACCGAAACGCACGCGCCCGATACCGACACGCCCGACACGGACAAACCCGCTGAGCCCGCGTTCAAGCTCAACGTAACCGAGACCGACACGCAGTTCATCTGGGAGATCGCCGGCAACACCTTCGTCGTCATCACCCACGACGGCACAAACGTCACCGCGTGCGACACCTACCTTGACCTCGGCAGCGAGGAAGAAGCAAAATCGACCGCCGACGCGCTGCGTCCGATCGTCGTCATGGAAGGTTCCGCCGTCAAGGACCTTTACGCAAAGGGCACCTACCTCGTGTACATTTACAACGAAGACGCCTTCATCTTCCACACCTACGAAGAAGCGAAAACCGCTTTCGACGCTGCGGCCCAGATGGCTCAGTAAAACAGCAACGGAAAATCCCGCCCTGCGGCGGGATTTTTTCTTTTCGCCTTTTTCCCCCTTGCAACGCAGGAAAAACCGTGCTACAATGGGTTTACACGGTAAAGGGCGCTCCGCGCCCGCCGAATTTTTGGAGGAGGCTTTCTCATGAAGTCCTTTAAGAAGTACCTCGCAGAGTTTATCGGCACTTTCGTGCTCGTGCTGTTCGCGTGCGGCGTCGCTGCCGTCACCGGCTGCAAGTTCCCGGAAGCCGGCTATGTCGCTACCGCCCTTGCCTTCGGTCTCGTCATCGTTGCGATGGCATACTCGATCGGCAACGTCTCCGGCTGCCACATCAACCCCGCCGTTTCGATCGCCATGCTGATCAGCGGCAAGCTGTCCGTTAAGGATTTCTTCGGCTACATCATCGCTCAGTTCGCAGGCGCTATCGCCGGTGCGGCTGTGCTGATGGCAATCATCGGTAAAGACAGCGGCCTCGGCACCAACGGTCTTTACAACGGCGACATCTGGCTCTCTCTCCTCATCGAAGTCATCCTGACCTTCGTGTTCGTCATCGCCATCCTCGGCGTGACCTCCAAGGTCGAGAACGGCTCCGTCGCCGGTCTCGTGATCGGTCTCTCGCTCGTTCTCGTTCACCTTCTCGGCATCCCGTTCACCGGCACGTCCGTCAACCCGGCCCGCAGCTTCGGTCCGGCCCTCTTCGTCGGCGGCGACGCTCTCTCGAACGTCTGGGTGTTCATCGTTGCTCCGCTGGTCGGCGGTGCGCTCGCAGCTCTCGTCTACAAGTTCCTGACCTGCTGCTGCAAGAAAGACAAAAAGGAAGACTGATTCCCTACCGAAAAAAGAGCCCGCCTCACGGCGGGCTTTTTTCATGCGTTTTGCGCCGGGCTGCCACCGGTAAAAATTTTTTCAAAATTCCCTTGACAAGCGCGGCGTTGTGTGGTACGCTTGTATTAGTTCAATAGGACAATATGACAAAAAGAGGAGTTCCGACGTGAAACATATCCGTCTGAAAGCCGCGTTGCTCGCCGCTCTGATGCTCGTGACAGTCCTCGCCGTCAGCGCCTGCTCGTTCCTTGCCCCCGAGGACGTCGAGGAGATCACGACGCAGATGCTCGACCGCATCCTCATCGCCGACGCGGACGGCGCGTACGCCCTGCTCGACGGCGTAGAGCGCGAGGAATTTGATCCCGTTTTTGAAAAATGGGTGCTGCTCTTTGACGGCACGGACGGCTATGCGATCCAGGCGATCAGCTTCAACATCAAATCCGGGATCGTCGGCGGCGTGACAACGAAGCAGGTCACCTATCTTCTGACGCTGAACGGTCAGGACGGCTCCTACACCGTGACCAGCAACATTTCTTCCGACGTGCCCGGGAAGCTGATCGGCTTCTCAATCTCGGTCGGGTAAACAAAAGGAGGTATCCCATGGCGTGGAAATTTGACCCGGAACGCCCGATCTATCTGCAGATCTCCGAGCGTCTGACGGCAGAGATCGTCAGCGGACGCTGGCCGGCAGGCACGAAAGTGCCGACGGTGCGCGATCTGGCACTCGACGCGGGCGTCAACCCCAACACGGCGCAGCGCGCGCTTTCCGAAATGGAGCGTGACGGCTACCTCGAAACGCGCCGCGGTGACGGCAGATACGTCACCGAACGTGACTCGGAGGTACAGCGGCAGCGCCGCGAAACACTTGCCCGGCGAAGTGCCACGTTCGTCGGCGACATGAAAGCCCTCGGCTTCTCCGACGCGGAGATCCTCGAGGCGGCAGAATTTGCTTTGAAGGGAGACACTTCTCATGAGTGATCTGATTCTCGAAACACGCGCGCTCTCGAAGCGCTACCAGAAAGTCGGCGCGCCCGCCCTCTGGAACGTCGATCTCGAGGTGCGGAAAGGACGCATCGTCGGCCTGCTCGGCCCGAACGGCAGCGGCAAGACGACGCTCATCAAAATGATCGCCGGTCTGCTCACGCCGACCTCCGGCGAGCTTCTGATCGACGGCAAGGCGCCCGGCACCGAAACGAAAGCGATCGTTTCCTACCTGCCCGACCACAACTTCCTGACCGGCTGGATGACCGTCGAAGACACGATCAACTACCACGCCGACTTCTTCGCGGACTTCCGCCGTGACCGCGCGCTCGACATGACGGGCCGGCTCGGTCTCGACCTCCGGCAGAAGACGAAGACGCTCTCCAAGGGCAACCAGGAAAAACTCGAACTGATCCTCTGCATGAGCCGCGACGCCGGGCTTTACCTGCTCGACGAGCCGATCGCCGGCGTTGACCCCGCGACGCGCGACTACATTCTCCAGACGATCCTCTCGAACTACACCGAGAACTCGACCGTTCTGATCTCGACGCACCTCATCGCCGACGTCGAGCCCGCGCTCGAAGACGTGATCTTCCTGCGCGAAGGCAGGATTCTCCTCCAGAGCACCGTTGACGACATCCGCGAAAAAGAAGGCAAGAGCGTGGATGAGTATTTCCGGGAGGTATTCAAATGGTAAAGAAACTTTTTAAGTATGAGTGGATCTCCGGGCGGCGCTTCATCGTTCCGCTCTCCCTCGTCGTCCTCGGGCTCGCCGTCCTCGGCCGGCTCGTCTACCTCTTCGATCCGTCCGAGATCTCGTTTGTGCCGCTCTCCATCGTGCTCTCCCTCTCGCAGGGGCTTGTCAGCTTCTTCAACGTCCTCGGCGTCGGCGCTTTGTTCATCGTCTCGGAGATCATGCTCATCATCCGCTTCTACCGGAACATCGTCGGGCAGGAGGGCTACCTCACGATGACGCTCCCCGTGACGCCCGGCACACACGTCCTCGTCAAGACCGTCTTCTCCGTCATCGTCTCGCTCTGGAACGTTATCGTCTCCGCCTGCGCGCTCCTGATCCTCGGCATCGGCACGAACGTCGAAATGGAGATTCTGAACGACCTCTATTTCGCCGCCTCCTCGATTATTGAAAGTCTCGGCGCCGTCAACTTCGCGTTCTACATCGTCGAGGGCTTCATCGCGCTCGTCGCGCTCTTTTTCTTTCAGTTCTCGCTGCTCTACGCCTGCATCTCGGTCGGCCAGCTGCTGAAAAAGCACCGCGTCCTCGGCGCCGTCCTCGCTTATATCGCCTGGTACCTCTTCACACAGATCCTCGGCCTCATCTTCACGTTCAGCATGTTCTTCCTCGAAGGCCCGATCGAAACGCTCTTCGACATCATCGTCCAGGGTCCGGCATTCTGGCTCCACGCCTCGATCGTCTTCTTCATTCTCCTCTACGCCGCCCTGTCGCTCGCGTTCTTCGCGATCTCCCGCCACATGCTGACGAAAAAGCTCAATCTGGAATGATCCAAACCGGTAAAAAGGACGGCTCCGGCCGTCCTTTTTCTTCGCCGAAACGCCGCTTGACAAACCGCCCGGCGCGTGATACAATAGCGAAAGATACGGGCCATTAGCTCAGTTGGTCAGAGCTCCCGGCTCATAACCGGTTGGTCCTGGGTTCGAGTCCCCGATGGCCCACCATATCAAAAGGACGGCGCTTTGCGCCGTCCTTTTGATTTAACGAGTTGTAACGGACTCGAACCCGACCTGCGGAGCAGGTCTAAGGAGCTGCGTGCAGAAACGAGCGGCAAAGAAAGTGGATCGGCAGCGACCGGGTTCAGAGTTCCCTTTGCCGCCCCGTCCGAAGGGTTCGGGGTGCAGGGCGCTTTTCCAAAAAAGCGCCCCGGGAATCCCCCGTTCTCCCCCTCTTGACGGCGCGCGAAAAAGGTTGTATAATGAATATGATCCACTATCAGCCGCGCGGCTGAATCCCCGAAAGGAGGGTGAACATGAAGAAACTACTGCCGCTGATCCTCGCCGTCATCATCTGCGTTCCCGCCGTGATCGCGATCATCAGCTACAACAACGCGCACGCCGACCCGCCGGACGTCGGCACGGTCACCACCATGACGCTCACCACCCTCGCCGGCCGCGAATACACCTTCAAAAGCGAAGAGGACGCCGAGATCATCGACATCTTCACCGCCATGATGCAGGAGACGACGAAGGTCTCGTCCCTCCCCGTCCAGTTCAGCGGCCGCCACTACACCGCCGTTTTTTCTACCAAGAGCGACACCTACTACAAGTTCTATATGACAACCAACCCCGAGGTCTGCTACTACACCGACGACTACGGCATCTATAAGCTCAAGCCCGCGAACGCCCAGAAATTCCTCGCGACGCCGTATGCCTCCGACCTCTACACCACCGCCGCGTACCCCACGCTGACGCTCTCCGGGCAGGACGTGCTCCCCACGTCGCTCGAATGGTCGTACGAAACGTACAGCGGCCACTACGCCAGAGTGGACGAGGCCGGGCTCGTCACCACCGAGCCGCTCTCCTTTGAGCTCACCGGCGGCATCGACCTCTCGTTCAGCGTCGAGCCCGACTACTGCGAGGTCGCCGTGACCAGCACCGCCGACGGCGTCGAGTTCTTCCGCGGCTCCCTCGACCGGCTCTCCACGATCGACCTCAAGGACAAAGGCCCCGTCAGCATCCGCATTGATGCCGACTACCCGAACGTCCCCGGCTGCGACGCCTACGGACACATCGTCTACGAGTTCTCCGCCGAGATCACCACGCCCGCGGCGTTTTACCTCTCCACCACCTCGTTCAACGTCGTCGGCGGCGTCGTCGCCGTCTCCGGCTACCATATCGCCGATCCCTCGGCGATCACGTTCCAGAGCGAGCCCGCCATGAACTTCGTCCCGACGTTCTTCGCCGTCCCCGGCGAGGCGTACTGCGTCGCCCTGATCCCCCTGCCGTACGGCACCGAGCCCGGCACGTACCTGCTCCACTTCACCTACGGCGGCGTCACCGACACGCTGGAAATGCGCGTCCGCAAGTTCAACCGCACCATCGAAAAGATCAAGCTGAACGTCTCGCAGGCGATGTACGAATCGTATTACAGCGAGACGGCGCGCGACGCCTTCGCCGCCGATATCGCCGCGGCCGTTTCCATGGCCGTACCCGAGCAGCTCTCCGAGGGCGCGTTCGAGCTCCTCTACAAGCATAAAACGATCGAGGTCATGTACGCCCAGACGCGGACGGTCTACGCCAGCAAAACGTCCACCGGCGACAAGTACACGCAGGAATCGCTGATCTACAAGCAGAAGCTCGGCACGGACGTCACCGCGACGAACAGCGGCTCCGTCTGCTACGCGGGGCACACCGATTTCGGCGGCTACACCGTCATCATCGAGCACGGCTACGGGCTCAAAACGTGGTATATGCACCTCGACAGCATCTCCGTTTCCGCCGGCGACAACGTCGCCAAGGGACAGGTCATCGGGCAGGCGGGGCACTCCGGCTTCTTCACGTCCGATTACGACGGCGTGGAATACGCGATGTCCGTCTTCGGCACGTTCTTCGCGCCGTACGACCTCTGGCCGGACTCCGACGACAAAGCATGGCGCAACGGCATCCCGTTCGCCACGGAATAAACCGAACAAAACAAAAAGCCAAGGCCTTGCGGCCTTGGCTTTTGCCATGTTTTTACAGATTTTCGCGGAGCTTCGCCGTGAGATCGAGGAACATCTTTTCCCGGAAGTCTGCGGGATAGGAATCGTCGAGCAGCGCCATCGTTGCCTTGATCTCTTCGATCTTCTGCAATTTCTCGCGGTGCTCCCGGTCGCGCAGGTCCTCGTACATCTTCGTGTACGTTTTGATCAGCGCCTCGTTCTGCAGCGAGTAATCCTCCCGGCGGAGCATTTCGAGCTGCCCGAGGACGTACTCCATCGAGTATTCCGGCATGCTGACGGGTTCCTCGCCGTCGGGCGTGCCAACGTTGAGGATCGAGTCGTCGAACGGCTCTTCTGCGGCGGCGGGCTCTCCGTCGTCGGACGGCTCCTCTGCGGCGGATGCCGTTACGTGTTCCCACGCCTCTTTCGTCTTATCAGCCGCGATCTTCGCGGCTTCCTTCGTCTTGTCCGCGGCGACCTTCGCGGCGGACTCGAGCTTGTCGGCCGCCACTTTCAGCGCGTCCCACGTCTTGTCGGCGGCATCGGCGGCGACCGCCTTCGCGCGGTCGATCTCGTCCTGATGCTCCGCGGTGAAAGACTTCACCTTGTCGCCCGCTTCCCCGGCGACCTTGCCGACAGATTCGTACATCCGCTCCGCGGTGGCTCGCAGTCTTTTCGCTTTCTCGCGCATGAATTTCACGAGTTCGTCCGTCTCGTTCGATCCGGCGGCTTTTTCGTCGGCATCCTCGTCCCCGTCATCCTCTGCTTCTTCTGGAACGTCGTCGGATCTGTTGCCGAAGAGTGAAAACTTTCTGGCATCTTCTTCGAGCCCTTCCGCCATTTCGACCATTTGGTCAGCCGTCCTGATGACTTCGTCTTCGCTCACGTCATCAGTAGTGTACACGTCGTCTTCGTATACATCGTTTTCGTTCATGTTGCTATTCTTGTTATTCATAAAAAAATCCTCCGAATAAAATTCATCCGGCGGACACGCAAGGCAGATGGTGTGGTCATCTACAAAGCGTGCCCTGCCGTTTTTTACAAGGCCCCTGGCCCGTTTCGGCCAGGTCGCTCCATACTGGTTGCCAAACACATCTGTAACAGCTACGTTTTTTTCCATGGGTGTCTCCCCCTCTGTCTATTCAGTTTTCCGGAGCCGCTGTTTTGTGTGATGGGTGCCGTCCCCTCGCTCCGTTCGTAATATAACATATTTCCGCGAAAATGTCAAGCCCGGAGGGCATATTTTTTCGACAGGGGTCTTGTCAAGAAAAAAATGATTTGATATAATGTCTGTGTATAAGAATACACCGCGCCGTCGGAAAACGCGCGGTACGCAAAGACCCTATTTCCAAATTTGAAAGGAGCTCTCCCATGAAACGCACCACCAAGATTCTGGCGCTCGTTCTCGCGCTCGTCATGCTGCTCGGTACGCTTGCAGCGTGCGTCGTGCCCGAAGACCCGCCGAAAGACACGACTCCTTCGACAAAGGCGCCGTCCACCGGCGACGATCCCAACGCCACGGAGACGACCAAGCCCGACGAGCCGCCGACACCGACCAAGATGTACGACGGCGAGACCTACACGATCCTCGGCAAAGATGAATACAGCAACACGACCCCTGCCCGCGATATCATCTACCTCGAGAGCGAAGGCAACTCTTCGATCAACCTTGCCGTCCGTGACCGCAACAACTACATCTACGACACCTACGGCGTGACGATCGAAGGCCGCTTCGTCGACCAGATGCTCAACGACGAGATCCACGCAGCCGACGCCGGCCTCTCCATCTGCGAGGCCATGACCGAGGGCTTCACGAACTACTCGACCCTGATCGACTACGGCTACCTCATGGATCTGAAGACGATCAGCCCGTACCTGAACCTCTCCTCCTCCGTCTGGAGCCAGGAATGCATCAAGAACATGTCTGTCGCCAACCGGCTGTACTTCGTCGCCGGCGACATCATGATCACCGACAAGATGGGCTGCTGGTCCGTCGCATTCAACCGCGACCTCATCAAGAACAACAACCTCGAAAACCCCTACGACCTCGTTGACAGCGGCAACTGGACCTACGACAAGATGTACGAGCTTGGCCTCGGCGTCTGCGACAAGTCCTCCTATGATCCCGATGATTACTTCAACATCACCTGGGGTATCGCCACTGACAGCAGCAGCAACTACATGGTCTGGCAGGGCTGCGGCGTCACGCTGATCCAGAAGGATCCGACGACCGACCTGCCGTACCTCGGCCCGCTTACCGAAGGTTCCTACGACGCCATGATGCAGACCGCGAGAATCCAGTTCAACACCGAGATCACGATCATGCAGGACAACATGAAGGGCATCACCGGCGGCAACTTCGAGGGCGTTATCAAGCTCTTCCAGATCGGCCACGCACTGTTCAAGATCGGCTCGATGTCCGTCGTCGAATGGATGCGCGAGTACGACTCCGACTTCGGCGTTCTCCCGATGCCGAAGAGCGATCCCGCTCAGGAGAAGTATTACAGCTCCCAGAGCTCGACCTTCGCTTACGCGCTTGCGATCCCGATCTACTGCCGCGACACCGAGATGACTGCGTTCATCACGCAGGCGCTCTGCGAGGCATCCACCGACACGCTGCTGAACGCATACTACGACAAGACGCTCGTCTATAAGGGCCTGCGCCGCGTCGAGGACGTCAAGATGCTCAACCTCGTATTCGAGGGCCGCATTTTCGACCTCTCCATGGTCTTCGGCTGGGCACAGCCGCTGATGTCTCAGATCGCCGCTGCCAAGAACGAGTCCAAGGTCAAGTCCATCAAGTCGAAGTACGACTCCTACAAGAAGAACATCGACAAGGCGATCAACGACTTCCTCGTGAAGCACGAGATGGCATAAATCCCGAAACAAAAACGGCACCCGAAAGGGTGCCGTTTTTTGTTGTCTTTCAGCCGAGCAGTTTCTCGGCGGCGGCGAGCTTCACGCACTCGCAGAGGATCGGGACGGCGATGCGGAGGTCGCCGAGGTCTGGATACGTCGGCGCGATGCGGAGGTGGCTGTCCCGGGGGTCGATGCCGGACGGGAACGCGCTGCCCGCGGCGGTCAGTTTGACGCCTGCCTTGCCGGCGAGTTCGTACACGCGGCGAGCCGTGCCGGGCATGACGTACAGACTCACAAAGTAGCCGCCGAGCGGCTCAGTCCACCGGGCGCCCGTATCGGGCAGCTCGCGCCGGAACGCGTCGAGGACGACCTTGAATTTCGGACGGATCAGCGCCGCGTGCTGCTTCATCTGTGCGCGGATGCCGTCGGCGGAGCCGAAGTAGCGCACGTGACGGAGCTGGTTGAGCTTATCGAAGCCGATCGTCTGCGCCGACATGATCTTCTTCGTATAGGCGACGTTCGCGTCGCTCGAGGCGAAAATCGCCACGCCGGAGCCCGGGAACGAGATCTTCGACGTCGAGGCGAAGTAGTAGATCATATCCTCATGGCCGTATTCCTTTGCCGCGGCGAAGATATCGCGGAGCGGCACCTCGGTGTCGTACAGTTCGTGCACCGCGTAGGCGTTGTCCCAGAAGATACGGAAATCGTCAGCCGCGGGCTCAAGCGCCGCGAACTCGCCGACGACCTTGTCGGAGTAGGTGATGCCGTCCGGGTTCGAGAACTTCGGCACGCACCAGATGCCCTTGACCGACGGGTCCTTGACCGCCTCGCGCACGGCGTCCATGTCGGGGCCGTCTTCCCGCATTTCGATCGGGATCATCTCCATGCCGAACGAGCGGCTGATCGCGAAATGACGGTCGTAGCCGGGCGTCGGGCAGAGGAACTTGACCGTGCCCTGCCGGCAGTAAGGCGTCTTGCCGGGCGCGGCGCCGTAAAGCATCAGGCGCGCGACCGCGTCGTACATCATGTTCAGCGAAGAGTTGCCGCCGACGATGATCCGGTCGGCGGGAATGCCGAGCAGGTCGGAGAAGAGGCGCTTCGCCTCCGGCAGGCCGTCGAGCAGGCCGTAGTTGCGGCAGTCGAGCCCATCTTCGTCCTTGCAGTCCCTGCCCGATGAAAGGGCGGTCAGCATCCCCTCGGTCAGGTCGAGCTGGCTGCGGCCGGGTTTGCCGCGCGTCAGGTCGAGCGACAGATGCTGCGCCTCGTATGTATTCAGTTTTTGCTGCGCTTCGTCGCGGATACGGAGGAGCGCCTTGCGATCCAGTTCTGCGTATGTCATAAACGCCTCCGATTTGTGATTACCTTATTATACCCTCCCGCCGCCGAAAACGCAAGAGGTTTGCTGATTTTTCTGCGAGGGATGCGCGTGGGGAACTTTGCAAAGTCCCCCACACCCCGAAAACGGAGCGACATACCGAACGGTGCGTATCGAACGCCTGTCCACGTCGCTCTGCCACTCCGCTACGCGGAGTGCAAAGTGTGGTTTCATCACCAATATAGAAAAGCCGAGGTCATCAAACCTCGGCTTTCTTGATTGGTGGAGCAGAAAAGTGTTTAAGGTTTCTGGGGGTGCGGGGGAGTTCGGTTTGCACTCACGCAGGACTTTTGCCGCTCTGCGGCAAAAGTCGAGAACGAGCGCGGCAGATGTGGAACGCACTTACTTTGCGCTCGTTCTTTGCAAGAAG
>JAKSPV010000100.1 GCA_024404475.1 Clostridia bacterium
GCCGTTCAGCGCCGTACCGGCGATGCGGGTGCTGTAACCGAGCGCCCATGCAACGGCGGACGTGATCACCGGAAGCGTCACGGTGTGACTGCCGCCGTATTTGTCTTTATACGTCATAACGACCGTCAGCGCCTCGATCAGGTGCATCTTCTCGATGGACGCCTTGCCGTCCTTATATTCGTTGACGAGCGCCTCGATGCCGCCGCCGTAAACGTCGGCAATATCAAAGCGGAAGATAAGCTCACGGACGCTGTCGGCGGAACGGTAGGTGCGGTCCGCCTCAGAGAACGTCGTGTTCAGGCGGTAGCGGTCGTAGGTGTCGCGGCCGATGCGGATGATCTCGCCGTTTGCCCCGCCGGAAAAATCAATGCCGCCGTTCGTGGAGAGCTGCGCGAGCAAAGTGCCGTCGAAGTCGAGGAAGTAGTCGGCGGAATAGCAGCCCGCCATATCGACGCCGTAGATCGTCTCCACACGGTAGAGCCGCATATCACAGCACGTCCACTGGTTCTTGGCACCGTCCGAGCCGCTCATGTAGACGTCGATCCCCTCGATCGAAGAAAGGCCGTAGAAAGCGGTGAAGAGGAACTGGTCGGTCGAATAGGTGCGGAGCGTCTCCCGCTCCCCGCTGACGCCGGTGACCGTGTAGCCGAAGACGTTTTTGACGGTCTTCGCCGCGTCGGCGTACAGTTCCTTACAGCCGGAAACGATCTTCCCCGTCGGATCCATGCCGTAGGAGTTTCCGGCGAACACGTACTCGGTACGCGCCGTGCCGCTGCCGTCGAGGTAGCGGATGCCGAAATACAGCACGGAATCGCCCGGGACGATGCCGGTGGAAACGGACAGAAGATAGGTGTCGGAGACCGTCTTCCCCGTCCGGCTCTCCGACGCGCCGAGCAGCGTGCCGTCGGCAAAGGACGGCACCGCGAGGGACGGCAGCATCAGAAGAAGACACAGAACAGCCGACAGCAGTCTGTATCCGGCAGGGACCCGACGGGTCTCCCCTCTCTCCCGATTGTTGATTCTCATAGGATCTCCTCCTCGGGCATCTCGCCCGCAGATGACTCGGATGACGGAAACCTCGTCCGTCTCAGATAAAGCGGAGCAGCGCGACGAAGCCGGTCATTTCAAAGACCTCCATGACCGCTTCCCCGGCGTTCCGGATGAAGAGCTCGCCGCCCTTCTTCTTCATGGTGATATGCAGATTTTTCAGAACGCGGAGGCCGGAGGACGAGATGTACTCGAGCTTTTCCATATCGACCACGATGCGCTCGAAGCGCGCCGAAACGTCGGTGAAGACGTCCTCCGTCTCACCGGCGGCGTTCGAGTCGAGCCGGCCGTCGAGGAGGAGTTCTGCCTCCGTGCCGCGTTTGACAAGGGTAATGTTCAGCATCTTGTTCGGGTATCCTTTCCAGAGCGCATCATTTGTGCTCCGTGTTATAACGCATCAGTTCTTCGAGACTGATGTCGACCGTATGTTCGTTGTATTCTTCCATCTTGTCGATGGGCGACGACGTGCCGCCGAGTTCCGCTTCCCTGAGAAGCAGCGACATGATGTCGAACGCAGGCGCGGCCGGCTCCGCGGGCGCCGCGGACACCGTCATGCCGCCGAGGCCGGGCGCCGGCTGGGGCGCGACCTTCTCCGGTTCCTTTTTCTCGGGCTCGGGCTTCTCGGATACTTCCGGCTTTTCGGGCTCTGCCGCCGGCGCGATCCTTCCGGCGTATTCCTTTTCCATTTCCTCGCGCACGGCACGGCGGACTTCCTGCATCATCGTTTCATAGCTGAAACGGTCGAGCAGATCGCCGAGCAGCCGCTCGGTCTCAGAGGAAGCGGCGGGCGCCTGGATCACAACATTCGGCGTGATGACGCGTTCCGCCGCCGGTGCCGTCCGCGCGGCGGGAGCCGCGGGCGTTTCGGCTTTTTCGGTCAAAGTGACGTGCTTCGTTTCGGGTGCCGCGGCGATACCGCCGGCGGTGCTGTTCCCTTCGTCGAAATCGTCGCCGTCGATCTCGGTAAAGCAGACGAACCTGCCCGTTTTCGTGCCGGCCGGTGCGCTTTCCGCATCATGGCTGCGCTGCGCGATGGCCTCGTCGTGCTTTGCACGGCTTTCACCGAGGAAATCCTCCCAGACGCGCTGTCCGTCCTCGCCGCTGAAATAGCGGGAGACGCAGCCGGAGTGACGGAACATATCGACGACGTCCGGGGAGACCTCCACCTTGAACGAGGAGCGGCTCTGCGGGGACAGGACGGTGAACGCCTGGCCGCGTCCGGCGGAGACGATCTGTTCCTGTTCGCTTTCGTTGATGCCGCCCGCCTTCTCATAGAGCTTGCAGAGGTCGCCCATGTCGTTGGGCGCGAGGGCGAAAATGAAGCTGTACTGGCAGGCGTTGATGATTGCCGTGGACTTGCGGGCGATCTCCTCGCTGCCGACGAAGTCCTTGATGTTCTGCGTGATGACGATCTGCATACCGTTGTATTTCCGGATGCGCTTGGCGAGCTGGTACATGAAGTCGAGCGCGACCGGGTACTTCGTGTCGATGAACACGTGCGCCTCGTCGATCACGACGACGATCTTGCGGTTGAGTTTGTATTTGAGGTTGTAATCGCGGTTCTTGATGATCTCGTTGTCGATGTATTTCAGGACGAGGAGCATCTGCGCGTTGGCGATCGAGCCGTTGCGGTTGGCAAGCAGACTCTGGAAATTGAAGACCGTGAAGTTCTCGTCGGTGGTGACGGTGCTCGGACCGTTCCAGATGTTCGCGTTGCGGCCGCCCGCGGCGAACTTCGCCACGTAGTTCATCAGCGTCCGGAGCATCGGACGGACGTAATCGTTGTCCGTGGACTGGAACTCGCTGAGGATCGCGTCGTAGAGGTCGTCGAACGTCGGATAGTCCTCCGGGGCGAGACGGCTGAGGTCGGTCTCGGCGGTGATGCCGCGGTCGGTGTACATCCGGTCGATGAGCGAGTTCAGATATTCCATCGCGTCCTTGTCACAGTCGGGCAGAATCTGACGGAAGAATTCCTCGAGGAACTGCAGGTGCGTCGCGTAGCTGCCGGAAACGCCGACGGAGTCCGTCTCGTCGTCGTCGAGCGCGGTGATGATGTGGAACGGGTTGAGCCGCCCCTGCTGCGCGTTGCCGACGTTGATGAACTTGCCGTGCAGATTGTCCGCCAGCTCGGTGTATTCGTTCTCGGGGTCAAGGATGAAGATCTTGGCGTCATCGGCAGCGAGGTTGGCAAGGAGACTCTTGGCGGCGTAGGATTTACCGGAGCCGGACTTACCGACGATGACCATGTTGGAGTTGACGTGCTCGCTGTCGCGCTTGAAGAAATCGATGAAGACCGGCACGCCGTCGGCGCTGCCGAGGCGGATGCCGTTCGGGTCGGCGATATGGGCGAAGATCCACGGGTACGCTGCCGCGACGGTGTTGGCGGGGATGCCGCGGCCCTTACTGCCGAGCGGATCCCACGCGCTGATCTGCGAACCGATGAAGGCGTTGACCTGGTCGAACTCCATGTTGTTCAGCCGGAGGCCGTTCTCCTGGTAGGCGCGGCGCACGACGCGCTTCATGTAATTGACGCTTGTATGCGCCGAGTTCTCAGCGGCGGCGCTGTGATAATTACGGGACGTAACGACGTCGTACGCGGTGACGTAAACGTTGGTCTCGAGAAGCACCTCGTTGTCGCTCTGGAGCGTCGAAAGGAGCGTCGAGAGCGTGTCGATATGCTCCTGCAGTTCAATGCGCTTCGAGTCAACGCCGGTGGTCATGAACTGCCCGCGCAGCTCCTGCAGGGCGCGGTCGATGCTGCGGACGGTCTTTTCGCGGTCCATCGGCTTGCACTTCACGACGACCTTGGTGGACGGCATGGACATCACCGCGGCGAGCCACGCGTCATCGACCTGCGACGGGTACGAGCTGATCCGCAGGTTGTGCGTATAGATCCCGTCCACGACGGCGACGCGCGCCTGTACGGAGAGTTCCTCCGGCATCGCCCATTCGGCATAGCGGGAGGGATCGACCGATTCGATCTCCTTCTCGTCGAAGTCGAGCCGGTTGGTGTATTTCAGGAAGACCGCCAGTTCTTTCGTACCGAGGCGGCGGGCGTCGATCTCGCCCGCGCGGAAGGTGTCGATCGCGCTTGATACGGCGTTCGCAAGCTGGTTTTTGTCGCTGTCGAAGAAAACGACGTAATAAAACGGCTGGACGACCTTGTTCGACGTGCTCATCCGCTGGAGTTCATCCATCCGGTCGCAGATGATCTCGAAGCGTGCCTTGAACTCCTCTTCGGTGATCATGCCGCGCTCGTAAGAGTAGCGGATGGCGTCCACTTTCTTCTGTTCGCTCTCGAGAAACGCGTCGAACATGACGGGCCGCTCGATCTTGACGATGTTGGCGGCGTATTCGGACGGGAGCGCGCGGAGGATGCGCCCGACGCTGTTCTCGACGGAGTTCGTCCGGCGGGTCTCCGAGAAGAAACGGAACTCGACCGGGGATATCTCCAGCGCAGCGCCGTAATACTCGCCGCCGTACTCGATCATATCGTCGCGGATCGCGGTAAAGCCGACAATCTCGGACATATCGTACCGTTTGCCGGTGCTCTTCTTCTGACCGGCGTTCTCCGCGGCGCGGCCGCAGAGTTCGGCGTCGCTCACGCGGCGGGCAAACTTGCGTTTATACGCCAGATTCCGGAGAATGTGCAGAAGATAGATGTAGTTCGGCTCGGAGTCAAGGCGGACGAGCAGAATGGCCGCGAGGAAGATCACGCCGAGGATGATGAGAAGCTTCGCCGGCAGCGTCGAGATCAGAACGAACGCGACCAGGATCGCCGCGACGAGCGCGATCAGGATATCACCGAGCGTGATCCCACGGAACAGCTCGATCTGGACTTTTGTCTTGCCCGGTATCAGTCTCATGCGGTATCACCGCTTTCTTTCGTAGGATGGGGTGTCCGGCGTCTGCCGGACGGGTCTCAATGGCCGCGGAGGTTTTCGGGGATCGCGCGGTTGCCGCCGTTCTCACCGGCACCGCCGGCGGGAGCGTTGTTCCGCGGTGCCGCCGCGGGAGCGAGGCCGTACTGCCCCTCGTCGGCGGAGAGCTTCGCCATGTTC
>JAKSPV010000101.1 GCA_024404475.1 Clostridia bacterium
CGAGCGCGGCCGGAGGGGCGGGGACGGTGCTGGGCGCCGCGGGGGCGGGGCGGCCGGGGCACGTGACGCTCGACGCGGGCGGGGTGACGCGCGGCGCGGCGGTGGAATGGGAGGCGGCGGGGTGAGCCGCGCCTCCGAAAAATCAAGAAAATCGGGGCTGAGCGGCGCTCAGCCCCTTGCTTTTGCGGGAAACGTGTGATATACTGAAAAGAAAATGGGGGAATGTTTATCCCACGGGGTGGGAACGCTTCTTTGTTGGGGCGCTGCCCCAAACCCCGTGCGGGGCTGCTCGCCCCACACCCCAGCCGCCTTTTGCAAAAGGCGGGCGAAAACTTTCGCACTGACAAAATTGGTGATGCAGGAAAAAGTTTAAGGTTTCTGGGGGTCCGTGGGCTTCTTGCAAGAAGCCCACGGGACATCCCCCGCAGGAGGTATATATGAAGATCACAGACATTATTTCCGCGGACAAGCTTTCGCTTTCGTTCGAGGTCTTCCCGCCGAAGACGAGCGACACGTTCGCCTCGGTCGAGTCGGCAACGGGTGAGATCGCCGCGCTTCGGCCCTCCTACATGAGCGTCACCTACGGTGCCGGCGGCACGACCGCCGGGTACACGCTCGAGATTGCCGAGCACCTCGCGTCGCTCGGCACAACGCCGCTTTTCCACCTGAGCTGCGTTTCCTCGACGCGCGGGCAGATCCGCGACGAGCTCTCGAAGCTCCGCGACAGCGGTATCGAGAACATCCTTGCGCTCCGCGGCGACATTCCCGAGGGCATGGATCCGTCCGGACTGGAATACCACTATGCCAGCGAGCTGACCGCCGACATCAAAGCGTTCGGCGGCTTCTGCATCGGCGGCGCGTGCTACCCGGAGAGCCACCCGGAGAGCAAGTCCTCCGACGAGGACATCGAAAACCTCCGCCGCAAGGTGGACGCCGGCTGCGAGTTCCTGACGACGCAGATGTTCTTCGACAACAATATTTACTATAACTTCCTCTACCGCCTCCGCGAGCGCGGAATCGGCGTGCCGGTCATCGCCGGCATCATGCCCGTCACGAATGCCTCATCGATCAAGCGCATCTGCCGCATCAGCGGCACCGCGCTGCCGCAGCGCTTCGTCCGCATCGTCGAGCGGTTCGGCTCCGATCCCGAAGCGATGAAGCAGGCGGGCATTGCCTACGCGACCGAGCAGATCATCGACCTCTTCGCGAACGGCGTCAGAGCCGTGCACGTCTATTCCATGAACAAGCCGGACGTCGCACGCGCGATCCGCGACAACCTCTCGGAGATCCTGAAATAATCCTTCCGCAAAGGGAAAGGACGTGACCGGAACATGACGAAAGCAGAATTCAGAGCGCGGCTCGAGATGGGCCGGCTCTATATCGACGGCGGCATGGGTACCATACTGCTCGCCGCCGGGCTCCGCCCCGGCGAGAAGACCGAGGCGTGGAACGTCTCGCACTCCGAGACCGTCACCGCAGTCCATAAAGCGTATATCGACGCCGGCGCCGACGTCATCACGACCAACACGTTCGGACTCAGCCATGAAGCGCCGGAGAACGTCGCGCCGCTCGCCGCGGCGGCGATGCAGTGTGCCGAAAATGCACGGAAAGCGGCAGGACGGGATACCCTTATCGCGTTTGACATCGGTCCGACAGGGCGGCTGCTCCGTCCCTTCGGCGACCTCGATGTGGAAGACGCCGTCGAAATGTTCGCGCGTCCCGTCCGCGAGGCGGTGCGCCTCGGCGCGGATCTCATCATCATCGAGACGATGAGCGACATGCTCGAAACGAAGGCGGCGGTGCTCGCCGCGAAGGAGAACAGCGATCTTCCCGTCCTCGTGACGAACGCCTACGACGGCACGGGCAAGCTGACGACGGGAGGCAGCCCGCTCGCGGTGCTCGCCATGCTCGAAGGACTCGGCTGCGACGCCGTCGGCGTCAACTGCTCCACCGGGCCGGACGAGCTGCTCCCGATCGTCAAAGAATACCTCGAAAACGCGAGCGTCCCCGTGATCGTCTCCCCGAACGCCGGTCTGCCGACCGTCAAAGGCGGCGTGACCGTCTACGACCTCGGCGCGGATGCGTTCTCCGACACGATGATCAAAATGGCAGAGGCGGGTGCGCTCCTGCTCGGCGGGTGCTGCGGCACGACACCGGAATACATCCGGCTGACAGTCGAAAAGACGAAAAACATCCCCGCCGCGTACCCGACGAAGAAGACCGGGACGCTCGTCTCGTCCTATACCCACGCCGTGTCGTTCGATGGTGCGCCCGTTCTGATCGGCGAGCGCATCAACCCGACCGGCAAAAAGAAGATCAAGGAAGCACTGCTCGCCGGGAACGACGACGCGCTGCTCGCCGAAGGCATCCGGCAGGTCGAGTGCGGTGCCACCGTCCTCGACGTCAACGCCGGGTTGCCCGGGATCAATGAGAAAGAGACGCTCCGGCGGCTCGTCCCGAAGCTGCAAAGCGTGACGGACGTCCCGCTTCAAATCGACACGGTGGATCCCGCGGCGCTCGAAGCGGCGCTGCGCGTCTACGCCGGCAAGCCGCTCATCAACTCTGTCTCCGGACGCGAGGATTCGATGCGTGCCGTGCTCCCGCTCGTGAAGCATTACGGCGGCGCCGTGATCGCCCTGACGATGGACGAGAGCGGCATCCCCGCATCTGCCGAGGGACGGCTCGCTGTGGCGCGCCGGATCGTCGAGCGCGCGGAGCAGTACGGCATCGACCGGAAAGATATCATCGTCGATCCCCTGACGCTGACGGTGTCCGCGGAGCCGGAGGCGGCGCGCGTGACGCTCGAAGCGATCCGGCTCTGCCGGGAGGAACTCGGCGTCAAGACCTCGCTCGGCGTGTCGAATATCTCGTTCGGCCTGCCCGCGAGAGACAAACTCAACGCTTCGTTCTTCACCCCCGCGCGCGGTGCAGGGCTCAGCGCGGCGATCATGAATCCGTTCTCCGCGGCGATGAACGACGCGTACCGCGCCTCGCTCGTTTTGCTGGGGCTTGACGAGGGGTGCCGCGGCTACGTCGCATACGCGACGGCGACGGCGGAGCCGTCTGCCGCACCGCAAACAAAGGAAACGGCGCCCTCGCTCCGCGAGGCGATCGAACGCGGCCTCGGCGGTGCAGCCGCGGCACTGACGCGCGGTCTGCTCGAGACGAAACAGCCGCTCGATGTGATCAGCGAAGAGATCGTCCCGGCGCTGTCTGCCGTGGGCGAGCGGTTTGAGAAGGGAACGTTCTTCCTGCCGCAGCTTCTGTCTGCCGCGGATGCGGCGTCCGCGTCGTTTGCGGTGATCCGCGAGGTGCTTCCGCCGACGGGCGACGGCGCGCGGCGCATCGTTTTGGCGACGGTGAAGGGTGACATCCACGACATCGGCAAGAACATCGTCGGGACGCTGCTCGAAAACTTCGGCTTCACGGTGCAGGATCTCGGCAGGGACGTCGATCCCGCGGCGGTCGCCGCGGCTGCCGTCGGCTGCCGGCTCGTCGGGCTCTCGGCGCTCATGACGACGACGGTGCCTGCGATGGAGGAGACGATCCGGCTCATCCGGGCGTCCTCGCCCGAGACGAAGATCGTCGTGGGCGGTGCCGTTCTGACAGCGGATTATGCCGCGAAGATCGGTGCGGACTTCTACGCCGCCGACGCCATGGAGACCGTCCGCATCGCGCAGCGCGTGTTTGCGTAAGGAAAAATGCAAGGGGTGCTTTTGCAAAAGCACCCCTTGATCCCGAAAAACCTGAAAAGGTTTTCGACCTCTCCGATAAAGTAAGTGCAAGTCGCTGGGACTTGCACTTTTTGTTTGGAAACTCGCAGGGCGGGAAAATGTTTAAGGGTTTTGGAGGACGGGGATTTCTTGCAGGAAGCCCTCCGTCTTTGCATCCTTTTTCCCCGTTACCCCTTGCGTTTTCCGCGGGAATGTTGTACAATATCTTATCAAAGTGTGTGCGGAGGGGTCGTCATGCAAAAATGCAGGGAAAAGCCGGCGATCTCGTTTGCCGGACGTATCTACGCGACGGACGGCGACGTCCTCTCGTTCGATGCGAACGTCCTCTCGGCGGAGCCGATCGGGGACGGCACTTTTGCGGTCACGCTCGACAGGACCGCGTTCTTTCCCGGCGGCGGCGGGCAGAGCCCCGACGACGGCAGGCTGACGGCCGGTGACACGCGCGTGCGCGTCATCTCCGCAAAAGAAGAAAACGGGGCGATCGTCCATATCACGGACGCGCCGCTGCTGCCCGGCGCGGTGCGCGGCGAGGTCAACCCGGAAACGCGCCTGCCGCGGATGCAGCACCACACCGGCGAGCACATCCTCTCCGGCGTGATCCATAAATTGTACGGCTTTGACAACGTGGGCTTCCACCTCGGCGACGACGTCGTGACGGTCGATACCTCCGGCGAGATGACGGGCGAAATGCTCGCCGAAGCCGAGCGGCTTGCCAACGAGATCGTCTTCGACGACCGGCCTGTTTTGATCTCGTTCCCGACGGCGGCGGAGCTTGCCTCTCTCGAATACCGGAGCAAAATGGAACTCTCGGGCGACGTCCGGCTCGTTTCGATCCCGGACTGCGACAAATGTGCCTGCTGTGCGCCGCACGTCGCATCGACCGGTGCGGTCGGGCTTGTCAAGATCGTGGATGTAATGCGCTACAAGGGCGGGATGCGGCTTTCGATCCTCTCCGGGAGGGACGCCGTAAAGGCGTTTTCCGCGTCGATCGCAAGAGAAAAAGAACTCACGAAGCTTTTGACGGCGCCGCCGGCGGAACACGCCGCGGCGGTGAGCCGGATCCTTGCGGAGACAGAGCAGCTCCGCTTCACGGTACGCGGCCTCATGCGGGACGCAATGCTCGCGGCGGCTGACGCCGCCGACGAAACGGACGGCGACATTCTCCTTTTGCGGGCGGACGCCGACAACGATGCGATGCGCACGTTTGCCGATGCGGCGGCGGGAAAATGCCGCATGGCAGTGGCGCTCAGTGGCTCGGACGGTGCGTACCGCTACGTGATCGCGTCCGAAAAGGTCGATCTCAGGGTTGCAGCCCGTGAGATCAACAGCGCACTCGGTGGGCGCGGCG
>JAKSPV010000102.1 GCA_024404475.1 Clostridia bacterium
GCTGTACGCGATGCACATGGCGCCGTGGATGAACGCCTCCAGCTCGAGCGTCTCCGGGATGTTCCGGCGGATCTCACGGATCTCTTCGAGCGTCAGCTCGCGTGCGAGCACGACGCGGGACACGCCGAGCGTGTGCCATGCACGGCAGGCGGCGGCGGGAGCGGCGCTCGCCTGCGTCGAGGGGTGGATCGGGAGGTCGGGCGCTGCCTCGCGGACGAGCATCACGACGCCGATGTCGGAGACGATCACGGCGTCAGCGCCGATCTTTTCAAGATACGTTATGTAGTCGCGGAGCGCGGGGTATTCCGCGTCGCGCGGCAGGACGTTGACCGTCACGTAGAATTTTTTGCCCGCGGCGTGGCAGAGCGTCACCGCTTCCAGGAGTTCTTCGCGGGAGAAATTCGCCGAGGCGGCGCGCATTCCGAACGACTGCCCGGCGCCGTACACGGCGTCAGCGCCGAAGCGGATCGCGGCGCGCAGTTTTTCCATGTCGCCCGCCGGCGACAAGAGTTCCGGCAGTTTCATGCTTCAAAGTCGAGGCAGAGCCGGCTCTCGACGATCGAGCGGACGTAACCCGCCGCCGCGAGGTGGAGCGGGTTCGTCTGATAGCCCTCGAGCGACGGGACGTCCTCGAAAGTGCTTTCGAGCATCATGCTCGCATTCGACGACGGGAGGCCGTCCGTGTGCACGGTCAGCGACAGAAGCCCGGGAATGTTGCCATTCAGCGATTCGAGGCGGCGCTTCGCTTCCGCTTTCATCGCGGGGACGTCGCTCTCGGGCAGATCGGCTTTCAGTTTCCAGAGAATGATATGACGGATCATGGAAAATCTCCTTTATACGTTCATGATGACCGGGAGGATCATCGGTTTGCGCTTGGTTTTCGTGTAGAAGAAACGGGACAGCTCGTCCTTGACGGCGGCTTTGATCTCCGTCCATTCGGTGACGCCGCGGTCGAGCGCGTCGGCGATCGTGTCTTTCGCGATCGTGCGGGCTTCCTCCATCATGTCCTCCGCCTCGCGGACGTAGACGAAGCCGCGGGAAACGAGGTCGGGGCCGGAGAGAATGACGCCCTCGCCCGGATCGACGGTGGCGACGACGGCGATCAGACCGTCCTGCGAGAGATGGCGGCGGTCGCGGAGCACGATGTTCCCGACGTCACCGACACCGAAGCCGTCGACAAGGACCCGCCCCGCGGGGATCGTTCCGGCACGCCGGCACGTCTCCTCGTCGAATTCGAGCACCTGTCCGATCTCGCAGACGAAGATGTGCGAGGGATCCTCGCCCATGAACTCCGCGAGTTCCTTGTGCTGCATGAGGTGGCGGTACTCGCCGTGGATCGGCATAAAGACCTTCGGCTTGGTGAGCGCGTGCATCAGCTTGAGCTCCTCCTGGCAGGCGTGCCCGGAGACGTGGACGCCGCCCTCGTCGTGATAGACGGAAACGCCGCGGCGGTACAGCTCGTTGATGATCTTGCCGATGAGCTTTTCGTTGCCGGGGATCGCGTGGGAGGAGAGGACGACAAGGTCGCCCGGCGTCAGCGAGACCTGACTGTGGTCGGCGAACGCCATGCGGTAGAGCGCGGACATCGGCTCGCCCTGCGAACCCGTCGTGACGATCGTGATCATCTCGGCGGGATATTTGCTGATGTCGGTGATATCGATGAGTGCGCCGTCCGGCACGTCCATGTAGCCGAGCTTCATCGCGGCGGAGACGACGCCGACCATGCTGCGGCCGGTGACGGCGACCTTTCTGCCGAACTTCACGCTCGCGTCGATGATCTGCTGGACGCGGTGGACGTTCGACGAGAACGTCGCGATGATGACGCGCTTGTCGTAATTCGTCATGAAGATGTGGTCGAACGAGGACGCGAGCGACTTTTCCGACGGCGTGTAGCCGGGGCGCTCCGCGTTGGTCGATTCGCACATGAGGAGGAGAACGCCCTCGCGGCCGTACTCGCCGAGGCGGGTGAGATCCATGACCTCACCGTCGATCGGGGAGACGTCGAGCTTGAAGTCGCCGGAGTGGATGACGGTGCCGACGGGCGTTCTGATCGCGAGGCAGCAGGCGTCCGCGATCGAGTGATTGACGTGGATGAACTCCACGGAGAAAGCGTCGCCGAGCGTCACGGTGTCGCCGGGATAGACGGTGCGAAGATCGACCTTTTGGAGCAGCCCGTTCTCTTCGAGCTTGCGCTCGAGGATGCCGAGCGTCAGGCGCGTGCCGTAGACCGGCACGTTGACTGATTTGAGCACGTAGGGGAGCGCCCCGATGTGGTCCTCGTGTCCGTGCGTCAGAAGAATGCCGCGGACGCGGTCGATGTTCTTCTCGAGGTACGTAACGTCGGGGATGACGAGGTCGATGCCGAGCATGTCGTCGTCCGGGAATGCGAGACCGCAGTCCACGACGATGATGTCGTTTTCATATTCGAGAACGGCGATGTTCTTGCCGATCTCGCTCTGGCCGCCGAGCATCGCAACGCGCAGGCGCGATGCCGGGGCTTTTTTCTTTTTTCTTGCCATAAAGATCCTTTCACTGTATTAAAACGGTTGTTATGTATGTGCTGTATTGCCGGAAACGGGCATAATGCGGGTATCGTTCAGCGCGGAGCGGCGGCGGGATCCGGGCGGACTCGCGGGGAGAGAAGCGCAGCGACCGAGGGCGGCGGGCGCGTCGGCAACTCTGTTCGGAGGGATCCTTTGTGCTGTTCTGCGTCGGCGGGGACACGGACAAACAGTTCATCGGTGCTATTATATACCGTTTTTCCGGAAATTGCAAGGAAAAACTTTTCCCGCACTCAGAAAAGCCGGGAGAGCACGAGCGCGAGCGCGAAGATGCCCGCCGCCGAGAAGAAGCCGCCGAGGTAGGGCAGAAGGAATCTCCGACGCCTGCCGGTGCCGCTCGGATAGAGCCGCCCGAGCGACTCTTTGACGAGCCGCTGCGCTTCGGCGACGAGATCGGCGGCGGGACGCCCGTCCGCCGCGCCCGGCCGGAGGACGAGGTACGCCTCCTCGAAAAAACGGTTGTCTGTCGTTCTGACGTGGATCATCTGCTTCTGGCAGCCGTGCAGCATCGCGCATCCTCCCCCGCCGGGAATCCGGCAGGGAGATTTTCGCCCGCACCGCACCCGTCTATGCACCGCGGCGGAAAAAAGTGTCACCCGCCGAAGAAAAGCCGGCAGAGAAGACAGGCGAGGACGAGGGCGAAAACGCCCGTCAGAAGCGCCGCGGGGAGCGCGTGCCGCGTCCGGCCGACGCCGGCACCGGAGAAATAGACCGAAACGACGTATACCGCCGTGTCCGACGGGCCCATCAGCACCGCCGCGCAGAGCGCGGGAAAACGGTCCGGGCCGTACGTCTCCATGAGCTCTGCGTACCCCGCCGTGGACGCCGCGCCGGAGAACGGCCTTGTCAGCGCAAGCGGCAGGATCTCCGCCGGGATCCCGACGGCGCGGCACGCGCCGGCAAGGTGCGACGCGAGAAATTCAACAAAGCCGCTCGCGGAGAGCATCGAGAGTGCCGTGAGCAGTAAAACAAGCGACGGCAGGAGCCCGACCGCCGTCCGGAGTCCCTCCTCGGCGCCGGCGCGGAACGCCGAGACGTAATCCTTTTTCGATGAGGCGAGCGGGAACGCCGCAAGCGCGAGCACGAGCGGCACGAGGAGGGCGGGCAGCGTTTCGAGAAGGAAGGTCACGCGTGCTGCCTCCCGGCTTTCCTGAGAAGACGCGAGAGCAGAATGCCGAACAGCGCCGCGGCGAGCGAGCAAATCCAGACGGGGACGACGACCGCGCAGGGCGCGGCGGAGCCGGCCGCCCGCCGGAGCGCGATCAGCGTGGCGGGCAGGATGTTGAAGGGTGCCGTGCCGAGGACGGCGAAGGTCACCATGTCGTCCGTCGCCTCACCCGGGGAAGCCCTGCCGAGTTCCCGCATCGCCGTGAGCGCGAGCGGCGTCGAGGCGTTGCCGAGTCCGAGCATGTTCGCCGTCACCGCCGCGGTGACGGTCTCGCGGCATCTTTCGTCCTGCCACGCCCCGGGGAATACCGGCCGCAGCAGCGGCGAGAGGAGGCGCGACAATAAACGAACCGTCCCGCATTCGGTGAAGACGCGCATGACGCCGCACCAGAGTGCCGTCATCCCGACGAGCGACAGCGTGACCTCGACCGCCCGCGCGGCGCCGTCGAGCGCCGCATTCCCGAGCGCCGCGGCGTTCCCTGTGAAAAGCCCGAACACGAGCGACAGAAGAACGATCACAAAAAAGCATTTTCCGAGCATCGGCGACTCCTTTTTCGCAAAAACGCGCTGTTTTTTCAAAAATCTCTTGCATTTCTTGTATAAATATGGTAAAATAAGGCAGTAAAAATAAATCTTTGGAAATTTCAGGAGGATCAACATGAAATCCATCGGAATTGTCAGAAAAATCGACGAGCTGGGCCGCATCGTTTTGCCGATCGAGGTGCGCCGCGGCATGGGCCTCGAGCCGCGCGACGCCGTCGAGATCTTCGTGGACGGCGAGAGCGTCGTTCTCCGCAAGTATGAGCCGTGCTGCGTCTTCTGCGGCGACGCGGGCGACGTCGTGTACTTCATGGACAAGCGCGTGTGCCGCGCGTGCCTGCGCCGGCTCGCCGACATGGACTGAGACTGTTTTATGGATACGCGGCCGGGGAGGGAATATGACCGCCCGCCGCGATTTTGAGGTATCGTCATGGCAGAAATCAAAGAAAAAAAGGTATTTTCAACGGAGCTCGCCTACGTCTTCGCACTTGTGATCCTGACGCTCGGCGTCGCGTTCGTCAAGCACGCCGACTTCGGGCTCTCGATGGTCGTCGCGCCCGCCTATCTGCTCGCCTGCGGGCTCGGTCACGCTCGGGCTCTGGACTGCCCCCGGCAGTCCATTCACTCCCCTCGCGCCGCTGCGCTACCTCTCGGAGGGAGTCAAATGTTCGGAGGTCTTTCCTCACAAAAAGCCGAGCTCTGACGAGCCCGGCTTCCTATATTGGTGCAGCAGGAAAATGTTTAAGGTTTCTGGGGGTGTGTCTTGCAAGACACGCCT
>JAKSPV010000103.1 GCA_024404475.1 Clostridia bacterium
TCCCGATAAAAATCGACAGTGTCCCCGGAAATCAGGGATCACTGTCGATTTTGTGTCTATTCCGTTTCAGTACGTATTCTTGCCTGTGTAGCCGTAAGCATCATAGCCCACGTTCTCACCTGTATACTTTTTGCCCGAAACGCTTCCCTCGCTGGTCACTTCGGTCGGGATAAGGGCCAGCATTTTTTCGGTCTCACCGATGATGCCGCCCGCGCTGCGTACCGTGGCCGTAACGCTGCCCTTGTTGGAGCAGGTCTTCATCTGGCAGACGTACACGTAGTAGCCGTATCCGATAAAGCCGCCCGCGTAGTTCTCGGCGGTGACAGAACCGTAATTGTACGAGTTTTCGAACGTGCTGCTCTTGAGCGTGCACCGCGAGTTGTTGAATCTGCCCACCAGGCCGCCGGCGGAATTCTTGCCGGTGATATTGCCGCGGTTTTCGCATTTGTTGACGTTCATGCACACGGAAGCCGTCTGCGAGTTGATGTTGCCGACGAGGCCGCCCGCATTTGCGGTGCTTGCCGTGACCTCGCCGCTGTTGGTGGAATTCTTTGCGGTCAGGCAGAAGCCTATCGTGCCCGCAAAGCCGCCGGCATCTTTATATCCGCTGATCTTACCGGTGTTGGTCGATTTGCTGATGGTAACCGAACCTTCCAGATAGCCGACGAAGCCACCCGCCGTTCCTGCGGTGGCCGTGATCTCGCCCTCGTTTTTGCACGCAGAGAACGTGGACGTTCCTCCGGTCTCGCTCTTGCCGACGAGGCCGCTGACATAACTCTTGCCCGTGACCGCCGCCGCGTTGGAACAGCTGCTCATGGTGTTGGGGTAATTGGAAAGTCCCACGAGACCGCCGACGTTCGAGCCGCCCCTGACGGTACCGCCCGTGACCTTCACGCCGGAGATCGTTGCCGATGCGCTGACGACACCGGCGCACACGCCGACGGAATTGGAGTTTTCGCAGTTCACGCTGACGTTCGTGAACGTCAGATTCTTGATGACCGCGTCTTTGCCGACCGTACGGAACATGCCGAACCGGCAGCCCTTGTTTTCGCCTTCATCGTAGGTGAGGTTGGAGATCGTGTGATTGTTGCCGTCAAACACGCCGCGGAACTCGCTGCCCGCCTTGGCCGTCGGCCATACGACCGCCCAGTCGATGCCGGAAACGTCGAGGTCTGCCATCAGCTTGCAGCATTTTGTAGTCTGCCCGTCCGCAACGTCTTCGAGGAAATCGACCAGATCGTCGACGGTGTAGATCAGGGACTGCTCTTCAAAGTAGTAGAAGTAGCATCTGTCCTGGGTGCAGCCCTTGTAGTCGTAGTACGTGAATTCTTCCGATTCCACGGTCGAGGACGCGATTTCACCGTTCCGGTTCACCGTTACCTGCCCCAAGGCGGGATATCCGACGAGGGTCAGCTTGCCTCTGTTCAGATCGACCTTGTTGTCGGTCGCAAAATAGCAGACGCTGTCGCCGGACGGCACGGAGAAACCGTACAGTTTCAGAACATCGCCGATCGTATAGGATTTTTCCTCCTCGGATTCCCCGAACAAAAGGCCCGATTCATTGCTCATCAGCCGCCGGAAGAAGGTGTCAAGTTCCCCGGCGTTCATGCACTGATGGATATAATAATGTACGGTATCGTTGACGCCGGTGGTTTTGCTCTGGTAGTCCGAATCTCTCCATGCGCCGGAGCCCCAGACGCCGCATTCCGCCGAGCCCGTATAGGCAACGGCTGTTCTGAGATCGACGAAATCGATATCGACGTATTCGCCCGTGACCTTATACGATCTGTTGTAGGAGTTGCAATGATCTCTGACATAGGTGTTGTAGCGGGACAGAACGGAATCGCTGTTCGTTTCGTCAAACAGGCGCGAGACGTTGTTTGCAAACTGCGTCAGGTAGTTCTGCCAGATCGCGCCGTTCGATTTGTCTTTATATTTTGTGACAGCACCCGAGGTCAGTCTGATTTTGAGATCCGGATCGGTTTCGGCGAGCTGTTCGAGATTGACGATCTGTTCCTTTGTCACGACCGCCTCTCCGTCAACGAAGGTGATGACGTCCTTGTATTCGGGATTGTCCGCCGTGACGTTCATCTGTCTGTAAGTATAGTACTTCGCCTGGCAGACGATGACCATCGCGTCGATCGCCTCAGAGATGATCTTGTTCAGAGAATTCAGATAGTCGGAGACCAGAACGGCGGCTTCTCCGCCGAAAACGGATCTCGTGCAGCCGACCTTGAAGACCCTGTCGTACAGGCACTCGGGATTGAGCGAGAAATACGTGCCGTCGATGTAGGTGATCGCTTCCGCGACCTTCGACACGAGCGGGGAGACCGATTTGCCTTCCAGCTCGGAGAACGTCAGAAGTTCCGCGATGACCAGCGTTCTGTATTCCTCCGACGTTTCGTCGGCAGTCGCCTCGATCGTTGCAATATCGTTCCACAGTTTGACGGTGTCCGTCTTGATGCTCGTGATGAGCGTGTGGAGATTTTCAAATGTATTCAGATATTCGTTGGTCAGGATCGTCTTCGTGCTTTCGTTGATGACGTCGGTCAGTCTTACTTCCATTTCGTTCATCTGAACGGAAAGCGCATCGATCTTGCCGCTCAGCTCACGGATCGCCAGCTGGACCGTTTTCAGGGTGGCGATGTCGATGCCCAGCTTGTCGTACAGAAGCTTGTCGAGGCCGTAACCGAACGCTTTGTCCGCGCCCGTCGTCACGATCCCTTTCAGAAGACCGAGGCCGAGATCGGTGAGGAAGCTGCCGCCGACGAGAGGCCGGCCGTAATCGCTTCTGTCAATGTTGACGTCGAGCAGCAGTTCCGTGTTTGTGGAATTGACCTTTTCGCCGATGCTGATATGGCCGACGGCGTCCTCGGAATAGACGTCGCCCTCCGTGTTCAGTAAAAGCGTCGAGTCGTTTATGACGTCAAGACTGCACACCTGCAGGCTGCGGAACGCGCCGGCAAATTGGATATCCCCGGCTTCGATAAAGGCGTCGAACGTGAGGTTGACGCCCTCGATGAGAAGCGGCGGGTTGCTGTCGTAGCAGGAAACGTCGTTGAGAACGTATACTGCCGGCTCCTCTTCTTCCTCGTCGTTCCTGTTAACCGTACAGGCGGCCTGGCTGAAAAGCATCGCGAATACCATGATCGCGGCGGCGGCTCTCTTCAATGTTTTGTTCATTCTTTTCCTCCGAAATCCGTCATAATTCATTATGGTAGCATTTCATTGTAGCACAAATCCGCGGACATTTCAAGAACAACATCCGGAAAACCGTGCTTCGGCAAAAAAAGTTCAAAAAGTGCCCGGCAGATCCGTTTTTTTCACAAATGCTGTAGCCCGCCGCGGGGAAACTTCGTATCAATAAGTGCAAAGGGAAATCAAAGAAAACATTTCGGGAGGATATGAAAATGAAAACCAACGAAGGACTTGCGGCACGCACGGCGGCCGAAGAAAAGAAGCGCACCGAACTGACCGAGAACGAGCTCGGCGCCGTCGCCGGCGGCGCTCACGACATGCCAGAAAAGAAGGACGACGAGAAATACGTCATGACGCTCGGCGCTATGCCGCCGATAGCGGATGACGAGAAATACGTCCTCACGACCGATCCGGCGAAGTACGAAAAATAAGCGCGCCCTTCCCCCTCTGCCCGGCGGGCAGAGGGGCTTTTTTTGCTCCGGCGCCCTCTTTACAACCCCCGCGGGATGTGCTATACTGAACGCACGGGGCGGCACAAGCCGCCGATGCCGCCATTAAAGGAGGACACGTCATGTATCCCGGTGTTTACTGTACCGAACATATCGTCTTTCTTATCCTGACCGCGCTCGTCATCGCGGCGGGGCTGATCCTCGTGCGGAAATTCGCGGATACCGAAAAGAAAGAGCGGATCGTCATCCGCGCAAGCGCCGCTTTTCTGCTCTTCTGGATCGTTTTGAACCGCACGAGCGTCACCTGCGCGCAGATCGCCTCCGACCCGAAGAACTATTCGTGGATCAACCTTATCCCGTACACGTTCTGCGGGCTCGCCAGTCTCGTCTACTCGATCAGCGCGCTGATCCGTCCGAAGGACAACCCGATCTACCATTTCATCTCGTACTTCGGCTGCTTCGGCGGCACGATCACGATGTTCTACCCCGATTTTCTCGAAACGCAGACGTTCTGGGACGTCCGCAGTTTCAGCGGGCTCATGCACCACGCGCTGATGATCTGGCTGACGCTCCTCGTCCTTTCGACGAAGCATTTCCGTCCGGACATCAGGAAGATCTGGATCTACCCGCTCGGGTACTGCGCCGTCATGACGCTCGGGCTCTTCGAGGAGGAGGTCCTCGGCTTCATCCAGCCGATGAACATCGGCGCGCCGCTGCTCTCGTCCGCGCCCGTTCTAACAAGCTGGTACACGATCTTTGCCGCCTCGACGGCGGTCGCCGCCGTGATCGCCCTCATCTTCACGCTGGCAGATCGGAAAAAAGCCGCGAAGTAACGGCGGCTTTGTTAATTTTTCCCCAAAAGCACCCCCTCGGGGTGCTTTTTTTCTTGCAATTCGAAAAGAGGCAGTATATAATGAAGTTATAATCGGCAATCCAAATTTTCGGAGGTGTTTCGTGCCCATGAAAAAGACTCTCTCGCTGACGGCTATTCTGCTCGTCGCCGCGCTTCTGCTGCCCCTTCTGTCCATTGCGGGGTCGGCGGAGACCGACACGCCTATCATCGACAACTGGAACAACGCTTACAGCACGTTCGGCTACGGCTACGGCGAAGCGACAAGCCACGGCAACAACCAGACGCGGATCGCCTACACGTCCTCGGGTGTCTACGTGACCTGCCCGACCGACAACTTTGACGCGAAATACGACCCGTACTCCAAAAACGAGGAGAGCGGCTCGGGATGCGTCCTCTACGTCGTCCGTCCCGACGGCACCCAGAAGGTCCTCTTCGAGGACGATCTTTTCAAGATCCCCGCCGGCACCACGACGAACGTCATGGTCGATAAGAACGAGG
>JAKSPV010000104.1 GCA_024404475.1 Clostridia bacterium
CTGCATCCTGTCGGTTTTGGAAAGCTCCGCAGCGGCGTAGTTCAGCGTGTCGCCGAGTTCTTCCGTTTCGCGGAGGCCGTGTCCGGAGAACTGTACGCCGTAGTTGCCTGCGGCCAGCTTTTTTGCCTCGCGGTTCATGTCGGAGAGCGGCGCGGCGAGTGTTTTCGACAAAATGATCGCCAAAGCGGCGGAGACGAGCAGCAGAACGACCGTCGTGCAGATGAGGAGCACACGAAGCGTGTTGACCGTGGCGCTGACCGGCATGATCGCGGCGCTGATGACGATGAAATAACGGTACTCGCCGCGGGGAACGAGTGTCGCACAAACGATCGAGTCGGAGAGCGCAGGCTCGTCGCGGAAGAAGCCGCCTCTGCCGTCATTCGCTGCCGGACGGAATTTCTTCGTGAAATACTTTTCCTCCCGGGCGCCGTCGTAGAGCTGATTCATCACGTCCTCGGAGAACGCGGTGTGCAGAAGACACACGCCCTCGACGTGCCCGGTGGCGATCAGCGTGGCGGATTCGTCGGATGCGATCCGGTAGACGGAAACGCAGACGTTCCGCTGCTCTGCGAGCAGCTCCGCCTTTGTGGCGTAGTCATCCTCGCCGAGCATTTCGGTCATCCGGTCGGCAGCGGTCTTGACCTCGCGCGTCCGGATGAACTGGTAGATATCGTCAAGGAACACGGTCTGCGAGAGCCAGAGCAGGGCGAGCGTCAAAACGACGAGCACCGTGAACGCCAGAAAAAGCTTCGTGCGGAGGGAGAGCGAGCGGCGTTTGCCCGCTGCGGGATCAGGCGTCTGTGTCAAAGCGGTAGCCAACTCCTCTCAGCGTGACGATAAAGCGGGCGTACGGCCCGAGCGAGCGGCGCAGGAGCTTGACGTGCGTGTCGAGCGTGCGGTCGTCGCCGCAGTAATCGTAGCCCCAGACCTCGGTGATGAGGCGCTCGCGCGTGAGCGCTATGTTCTTGTTCTTGATGAGATAGAAGAGCAGATCGTACTCCTTCGGCGACATTTCGGCTCTCGCGCCGTCGATCGTGACGATGCGTGCCGAAAGGTTGACGGAGAGCCCCCCCTGCGAGAAGATCTCGGCTTTCGGCGCATCTCCGCGCGGCTCGTCTTTCTTCCGGCCGCGTTTGAGCACCGCGTCGATACGGAGCATCAGCTCCTTCGGGGAGAACGGCTTGACGACGTAGTCGTCCACGCCGAGTTCAAAGCCGCTGATGCGATCGTATTCGGCACCGCGCGCCGAGAGCATGATGATCGGCACGTCGGAGAACGAACGGATCTCGCGGCAGGCGGAAAACCCGTTCAGCTCCGGCATCATGACGTCCATGATCACGATATCGTACTGCCGTGCGCGGCATTTCATAACGGCCTCGCGGCCGTCCGATGCCTCGTCCGTTTCGTGCCCTTCGTACGCCGCGTATTTGGCGATCAGGCGGCGGATGTTGTCTTCGTCATCAACGATCAGGATACGGTACATAAGTAGTCCTCCTTGGTTGAAGATCAAAAGGGCAGGGGCGCTGCCGCGCCCTTGCCCCGAACGGTTCAGTTGTTGAAATCCAGCGTCTTGCCTTCGGGGATAGACTCGAAGCATTTGACGTCAACGGTGATGATCTCGGCGTTCTTGCCGTTCTGACGGGAGATCGTGAAGCTGATGATGTCGCCGACGGACGCGTCCGCGAGGATCTCCTTGATGTCCGTGTAGGAGGAGATCTCCTTGCCGGCGACGGCGATGATGCGGTCGCCGCGCTGGAGCACGTCGTCGTTATAGCCCTCGCGCACGGAGTCGATGTAGACGCCGACGGCGCTGCGGCCGTAGTAGTAGTACGCGCTGTTTGCGCTTGTGATGTCGCGCATCACGATGCCGATGATGACCTTGCCGCGGACGAAACCGTATTCGATGAGTTGCGGCACAACGGTGTCGAGCGTGCTGATCGGGATGGCAAAGCCGAGTCCCTCGATGCCGGAGTCGGCGTATTTCGCGTTGATGATGCCGATCAGCTCGCCGCGGGCGTTGAAGAGACCACCGCCGGAGTTGCCGGGGTTGACGGCCGCGTCGATCTGCATCAGCTTCATCGACGTGTCCTCCACGGTGATCTTGCGCTCGAGGGCGCTGATCATGCCGCCGGAAACGGAGCCGCCGAGTTTGCCGAGCGGGTTGCCGACGACGATGACGCCGTCACCGGGGCGGAGCGAGCCGGTCTCCGTGTTGAAGAAAACAGCGGGCGTCAGCGGCTCGTCGGCCGCGATTTTGACGACGGCAAGGTCGGTATCCGCGTCGGAGCCGACGATCTCGGCGGGGTACGTCTTCCCGTCCGTCAGACGGACGTTCACGGAAGAAACGTAGCCCTGACCGGAGGACGAGGAGATGACATGGTTGCAGGTGAGGATGTAGCCGTCCTCGGAGATGATGACGCCGGAGCCGGCACCCTGACTGACGTACTGGAAAAGCGAGGTGATCGTTTCCTCAGTCGTGATCTCCACGACGGAAGGCGCGACGAGCTCGGCGATGTCGGCAAACGACGGCTCACCTTCGGTGTTTTCCGGCGCGGTGCTGACGCTGCGGTAGAGAACGGTCGTTTCGATCTTTGCTTCGGGCGGGTACTTGCCCCGCGCGTAGACGACGCCGAGGTAGCCCGCTGCGGCGGAGCCCAGGACGCATACCACGCAGAGCAGGATCACGAGCAGGACGATACCGGCGCCGCTCTTCTTTTTCTTTTCTTTTTTCTCTTTTTTCGGCGGGATGGGATCGCTGCCGCCGTATACAACCTCGGGCGCGGCAGAACCGTCGTAGATGACTTCTGCAGCGGGAGCTTCTTTTACCGTTTCTTCGCTGCCGGTTTCCGGCACGGACGTTTCGTCAAATCGATCGTCGGTCATAGAACAGGGACTCCTTCGTTTCTTTGCCGCCGCGGCGGCTTTCTTTGTCCTTATTGTACCCGCCTTATGTGACGGCGGAGTGAACTTGCGTGAAAAAGTAGGAGAAAATCAGCGGAAAATCAGCCGAGACGGACGGTGACGACGAAGCCGCCGACGTTGTCGCCGGAGATCGAATAGCTGCGCGCGTTCATGAGGATCGGGATCTCGGTGTACTCACCCTCGGACGCGGGCACGAAATAGATCATGTAGCCGGTATCGGGCAGCTCCTCAAACGCACCCTCCGTCATCGTCCCGTCGTTATAGTACAGCCGCATGCCGTCGAACGAAAGCGTTTCGAGGTACTCGATGTATTCCTCGAGGCATTCGTGCCGTGCGTCGCAGATTGCGGCGTGCGGCGTGCCGATGTAGCGGTAGTGCCAAGACTCGAACTCGATCCGCGTCAGCGGGATCTTGTCCTCGGGGTAGCGGAGGATGAAGCCGTAATCGGCGAAATGATCGACGAGAAACTGCGCCTTGTCGTACTCGTGGAAGTACCACGCCTTTTTCTCGCCGCCGCGATATTTCGGATCGTAGATCTGGATGTCGAGCGCCATGCCTGTGTGGTGTTCGCTGTGCCCGGGCTCGGTGGCGAAGCCGGCGGAACTGCTCTTGTAGATCTCGATCTGATCCTCAAAGGAGCGGTACGCGCTGTTCATCAGCACCTTCGCGCATCTCGTTTCGGCGTAGAACGCGTCGATCAGGGCATTGAAGGCGTTAAGTGTCGTTTCTTCAAGTTCGAAATCATCCCACGTGATGTACTGGCTCTTGTTCCGGTTGACGGAGAGGAGCACCGTTGACGCCGGGAACGTGTAGGCATAGTCATAGTTGACGAGGATCAGATTGCCCTCGTGCATCGTCTCGGTCAAAACCTCGACGGGGAAGTACTGCATTCCCTCGGGGATCGGCTCGGGCTGCCGTCCCGTTTCGTCGGCGTCTCTCGTCCCGAGCGTGTCGGCGGGCGTGTCACCGACGCCGGCGGCGCGGCTCACGATGACGATGACCGAGATCACGACGAGCAAAACGATCACGGCGGCCAGGATGATGACGCCGATCTTCATGTCGGCTCTCTGGCGGCGCTGGTGTGTGGCGACGGCGGAGTAGGAATCTACCGTGCGTCCCTTCGGTTTCGCCTTGCGCGGGCCCGTGCTGTTCAGCATCCGGACCATTTTGTCTTTATCGTACGGGTTATGCGGTGTTGGCATAATGGCTCCTTTTTCAAAAACAAAAGAGAGGAAGCGGGTGCTTCCTCTCTCGGGGTGTTCTCAAAGTGCGTCTTTTCTGGAGAGATTCATGCGGCCCTTTTCGTCGGTGCCGAGATACTTGACTCTCATGGTGTCGCCCACCTGGCAGACGTCTTCGACCTTTTCGGTGCGCTTCGTGTCCAGCTTGGAGATATGGACGAGACCTTCCTTCTTCGGAGCGAACTCGACGAACGCGCCGATCGGGATGATGCGGGTGACCTTGCCTTCGTAGATCTCGCCGACTTCGGGCTCGAAGCAGATGCCGTCGATGATGGCCTTCGCCTCGTATGCCTTGTCGCGGTTGACGGATGCGATGTAGATCGTGCCGTCTTCCTCGATGTCGATCTTGCAGCCGGTGTCGGCGGTGATCTTCTGGATGACCTCGCCGCCCTTGCCGATGACTTCGCGGATCTTGTCCACCTTGATGTGCATGGTGAGCATCTTCGGTGCGGATTCGGCGACGTCGGCGCGAGGAGCGGGAATGGCTTTCAGCAGGATCTCGTCGATGATGTAGTCGCGGCCCTTGTGGGTAACGGCGAGGGCTTCCTTGATGATCTCGGGCGTCAGACCGTCGATCTTGAGGTCCATCTGGATGGA
>JAKSPV010000105.1 GCA_024404475.1 Clostridia bacterium
TTCCTCCAGATCGTCTACGGCCGCAGCCAGTCCGCTTTCTCCGAGGGCGGTCTCGTCGTCGGCGCCGGCCTTGAAGACCTCGGCAAGGGCACCCGTTCCATGGTCGGTACCATGTACGGCACCAAGGCCAAGGGCGTCCGTTACCTCGAAATGACCGAGGGCTACTGCACCAGAATGGCTCTCGACGAGGATGACCAGGTCATCGGTTACGAATTCGTCTCTCTCGGCAAAATGACCGACTTCATCAAGAAGGGCATGGAGCCGAACGAAGCATACGAAAAAGCCAAGGGCACGTACGGCCGCTTCGCAGAAGCCGTCAAGTACATCGACCCGCGGAAAGACTGAGAGGAGGAGCGCACAATGGCACAGTTTGAAGGTTACGAAAGACGCGAGGCGAAAATTCTCGCCTGCCTCAAAGAATATGGCATCTCCTCGATCGACGAATGCCGCGATATCACTCTCGGCAAAGGCATCGACGTTGACCAGATCGTCCGCTCCACCCAGCCGATCTGCTTCGAGAACGCCGTATGGGCTTACACCGTAGGCGCGGCTATCGCCATCAAGAAGGGCGACAAGAAGGCCGCTGACGCCGCTGCCGACATCGGCATCGGTCTGCAGAGCTTCTGCATTCCCGGCTCCGTCGCGGAGAACCGCAAGGTCGGTCTCGGCCACGGCAACCTCGGCAAAATGCTCCTCTCCGACGAGACGGAATGTTTCTGCTTCCTCGCCGGTCACGAATCCTTTGCCGCCGCCGAAGGCGCTATCAAGATCGCGCTGAATGCGAACAAAGTCCGCACGAAGCCCCTGCGCGTCATTCTGAACGGTCTCGGCAAGGACGCCGCCATGATCATCTCCCGCATCAACGGCTTCACGTTCGTGGAGACCGAGTTCGATCCCTTCACGGAGACCGTCAAGATCGTCTCCGAGACGCCCTACTCCAAGGGCCCGAGAGCGGCTGTCAGATGCTACGGCTCCGACAACGTTCCGGAAGGCGTTGCGATCATGAAACTCGAGAACGTCGGCGTTTCCATCACCGGCAACTCCACCAACCCGACCCGCTTCCAGCACCCCGTCGCAGGCACCTACAAGAAATGGTGCGTCGAGAACGGCGTCAAGTACTTCTCCGTCGCTTCCGGCGGCGGCACGGGCCGTACGCTGCATCCCGATAACATGGCGGCAGGCCCCTCCAGCTACGGCATGACCGATACGATGGGCCGTATGCACAGCGACGCGCAGTTCGCCGGCTCGTCCTCCGTCCCGGCACACGTTGAGATGATGGGCCTGATCGGCGCGGGCAACAACCCGATGGTCGGCATGACCGTCGCCGTTGCCGTTGCCGTCGAAGAGGCAATGAAATAATTACGCAGCAAAAGGGCTTCCGCATGCGGAAGCCCTTTATGAAAGGAACGACATGAAACAGTCTATTACCGACACGTTCATTCTTCAAAACGGCGTCGCCGTTCCGGCACTCGGCTACGGCACCTGGCAGACCCCGGACGGCAGCGTGGCACGCGACGGCGTCGCGGCGGCACTGCGGCTCGGCTACCGGCACGTGGACACCGCGTTCGCCTACGGCAACGAGCAAAGCGTCGGCGAGGGCATCCGCCTGTCCGGCGTTTCCCGCTCGGACATCTTCCTCACGACGAAGCACTGGGTGACGGAGCGCGGCTACGAGAAGACGAAAGCCGCGATCGACACCTCGCTCAAAAATCTCGGCGTCGATTACCTCGATCTGTATCTCATCCACTGGCCGTGCGTCGCCAAGGTCTCGCCCGAATGGAAAGAGATCAACGCCTCGACGTGGCGCGCGTTTGAGGACGCCTACAAAGCCGGCAAGCTCCGTGCGATCGGCGTTTCCAACTTCCAGAAGAAGCACCTCGAAGCGCTCGCCGAGACGGCGGAGATTTTGCCGATGGTGAACCAGATCGAGTTCCACCCCGGCTTCACGCAGATGGACAACGTCCGCTACGCCCAGGAGCACGGGATGCTCGTCGAGGCGTGGAGCCCGCTCGGCTGCGGCGCCGTGCTCGGCGACGCGCGTCTTGCCGCGATCGCCGGAAAGTACGGCAAGTCCGTCGCGCAGCTCTGCCTGCGGTTTGCGCTGCAGAACGACGTTCTGCCGCTCTCGAAATCCGTACACGAAGACCGGATCGCATCGAACGCGCAGCTCTTTGACTTCGAGATCGACGCCGGAGACATGGCGGCGATCGCGGCGATCGAAGGGCTCGGCTATTCCGGCTACGCGCCGGAGGACGCACCCGCAGACGCGCTCGCAGGAGAATAAAACAAAGAAAAAAGCACCCCGCGGGGTGCTTTTTTAATGCTATACGGTAAACGTTTTCGAGTGAATCTCGTCCCACCGGCGGTCTTCACACCAGAAGACCGTCCGCTCGGTGACGTCGTACACCATCGAGACGACGGTCGGGCAGACCTCCTGTGCGGCGGCGCGGAGCACGGCGAAGCAGTCCGGAACGTCAAAATCGTCCTTTGCCTCGCGGAGCACCCGCTCGGCGACGTGGTACCGGTCCCAGCCCATCCACGGGTGCGTCTCGCTGTCCATTTTCAGCGGCGAGAAGTTCGTCAGCACCGCGTACGTCGGCTTCTCATAATACCGGCAGCCCTGCCCCGGCACGACGTGGAGGACGTTGCCGTCCGCGTCGGAGAGCGCCCCCATGAACGTGAGGCCCGGCACGCTGCATACGCGTCCCGCCTCGGCGATCTCCCGAATCTCGGCGAGCGTCTTTTTCCCTGTCAGAAGGTCGATATCGAGGCGGATGATGTTTTCCCGACCCGGCGCGGGATCGCTGCGCGCGTCGTGCGGCCAGCACGTCGGCATCCCGACGAAGTCGCCGCGGGAAGAAGCGCCGAAAAGCGGCATCCAGCCCTCCGCCGCGTCGTTGATCTCAATGAAAACGCCGGCATCCGTCACGGTGACGCGATGCTCCATGTCGAGAATATCAAGGTTCCACCCGACGACCGTCTTGTTTCTGTTGGAAATAATGCTGGTACACATACGTCAGAGCAGCATGTCCTCCGCGATCGACGCGGCGAGCCGGACGAAACCCGCGCACGGGCGGCTGTGGTGGAAATGCTCGTCGCGCGGCGACGGCGTACCGCCGGCCGAGGCATCGTTCCCGCTCTGCTCGAGCAGTTCCCGGCAGATGATCGAACCCGTCTCGGCACGGAAGCGGTCCGCCATTTCGCGGATCAACGCGTAATGCGCCGCCTTTGCCTCCGGATCGTTCGGATCGCTGTATCCGCGGAGCACGCCCGCGACCATCGCCATACCGGAGACGGCGCCGCAGACCTCGCGCAGGCGGCCGAGCCCGCCGCCGAATGACGATGAGAGCCGGAGCGCCGTTTCTTTGTCCATGCCGCAGACGTCGCTGAACGCGGCAAAGACCGACTGTGCGCAGTTATATCCTTCGCGGAACAGCGCCTCAGCCATATCCGCGTGTGTCATTTTCGTTTCCATGTTTCATTCCTCCGTTCTTTCCCCTATGATACCACGGAAACGTTTTTTTGTCAAATTTTCCACCGTCCCATCATATATTGACAATCTGTCGGAAATATGGTATGCTGACTGTGAACAGCAAATACAAAATCACGTTCAAGGAGAAGCGTATGAAACTCAATTACAAGCGCACGATCCTCGTCGGCTTTGCTTTCTTCCTCATCTGTGCCTTCTGGCAGGCATACGACAACATCGTTCCTCTGATCCTGAAACACCGCTTTGACATGTCCGAGACCTGGTCGGGCGTCATCATGGCACTCGACAACGTCTTTGCCGTCTTCCTTCTGCCGATCTTCGGCAACCTCTCGGATAAGACGCGCTCCCGTTTCGGCCGCCGCACGCCCTATATCGTGATCGGCACGGCCGCCGCTGCGATCTTCTTCTCGATCCTCGGCTTTGTTGAAACTCTCCCCGTCTTCATCGCCATCCTGCTCGGCTCGCTGCTCTCGATGTCGGTCTTCCGTTCTCCGGCGGTCGCCTTGATGCCGGACGTCACCGTGAAGCCGCTCCGCTCCAAAGCGAACGCCATTATCAACCTCATGGGCACGGCAGGCGGCATCATCATTCTCCTGCTTGCCACCCCGTTCCACACGAGTGACGAAGGCAAGACCGATTTCGGCCCTTACCTGCTCGCTACCGTCGGCGTGATGCTGATCGGTCTCGTCGTCTTCCTTCTGACCGTCCGCGAGCCCAAGTGGGTGAAGGACATGGAAGAAGAGAGCGCAAAGCTCGGCCGTGACGCCGAAAGCGAAGAGCGCGACGAGCGCGGCGGACACCTTTCCCGCAGCCAGTTCACCTCCCTGCTTCTGCTGCTCGCTTCTGTCGCCCTCTGGTACATCGGCTACAACGCCGTCACGTCGAAATATTCGGTCTACGCGACCGACATCCTCGGCGTCAGCTACTCGCTGACTCTTCTGATCGCGCAGGGCGCGGCGATCATCAGCTACATCCCCGTCGGCATGCTCGCCTCGAAGTTCGGCCGTAAAAAGACGATCCTCGCGGGCGTTGCCCTTCTGACGCTCTCGTTCGCCGG
>JAKSPV010000106.1 GCA_024404475.1 Clostridia bacterium
CCCCGAAGCCGCGTCAAAAGCCCGACTCATCCGCTCGGCGACGAGTACCGGCACGGGGACGTCCCGCTCTTTCATTTCGCCCTCTACCGCGCGGAGGACGAGGACGCCCTCGCGTCCCTCGGCATGGATGATTACATCGCCGCCGGTCACTGTATCGTTGAATGGAGCGAATACATGAACGATTTTCCCGCAGGCACCGTCGTCGTGACGGTCACGCCGCAGGAAGACGGCAGCCGCGTGATCGCGGTGCAGGAGGCATGACGTGAAAGTTTTAGCGATAGATACGACGTCCCCGATCGCCTCCGCCGCCGTGTGGGAGAACGGACGCCAGCGCGCCTCGTTTACGGTGAACGGCGCTTTGTCCCATTCCGTGACGATGCTGCCGATGATCGACGCGTGCCTTTCGTCCCTCGGCCTTTCGCTTGCCGACGTGGACGTTCTCGCTTGCTCCGCAGGTCCCGGCTCCTTCACCGGCGTCCGCATCGGCGTCTCGACGCTTAAAGGGCTCGCCTTTGCGGCCGATCAACCGTGCGTCGGCGTCTCCACGCTTGAAGCGCTGTCCCGTAACCTCACCGGCTTTCCGGGACTTATCGTTCCCGTTATGAACGCGAGACGCGGGCAGGTCTACGCGGCGATTTTCTCGTCCGACGGAACGGCGGTCACCCGCCTCACCGAGGACGGGCTGCTCCCGTTTGCCGAACTCGAAGAGAAACTCCGCACCCTGCAAAACGGCCGGCCGGTCTATTTCACGGGCGACGGTTACGACCTCGCGCAGCAGCTCTGCACGCTGGAAAATACCCTCGAAGCGCCCGAGCCGCTGCGGTATCAAAACGCTTTCCATGTGGCGGATCTGGCGGCGGAAACGTATCTTTCCGCTTTGGAAAGCGAGCGCGCCGCACAGTTTGCGGGTGCAAAATTGTCTCCCGTCTATCTTCGGAAGCCCCAGGCCGAGCGTGAGCGCGAGGAGCGCCTCGCCGCCGAACGCTGATACATAAATTGGAGGGAATATTCATGGCTATCAAAGGAAAAATCGCCGTTGCCTGTGACCACGGCGGCTTTCAGCTCAAGGGCGCGGTCATCGCGCATCTTCGCGAGATCGGCTACGAAGTCAAGGACTTCGGCACCTATACGCCCGAATCCTGCGACTATCCGGATTTTGCGGTGCCCGCGTGCGACGCGGTCGCTTCCGGTAAGTGCGCGGCAGGCATCCTCGTCTGCGGGACGGGCGTCGGCATGAGCATCTGCGCCAACAAGATCGACGGGATCCGCGCGGCCGTTACGACAGAGCCGTTTTCCGCCGAGTTTACGAGACGCCATAACGACTCGAACGTGCTTTGCCTCGGTCAGCGCGTGATCGCGGAGGAAATGGCGCTCCACCTTGTCGATATTTTCCTCGGAACGGACTTTGAGGGCGGCCGTCACAGCCGCCGGCTGGAAAAAATTGCGGCGCTCGAAAAGCGCTGACACACCGGAAAATCACGTCTGGTATCTTGACATTGCTGTCGGAATATGTTTTAATTAACTTAGAAATCTACTTTACGGAGGTTTGTTATGTATTGCAAGAATTGCGGTGAATTTATGAACGACAACCAGGCGATCTGCCTGAAATGCGGCGTTTCTGCCGGTTCGGGCGATAAATTCTGCCCGAACTGCGGCAAGGAAGTCGAGCCGGGCGCCGACGTCTGCCTGAATTGCGGCGTTACGCTGAAAAAGGCAGCTGCCGGCAACCTTGCCGGTCAGGACAAGACGCTGATGGCTGTTGTCTGCTTCTTCCTCGGCGGTATCGGCATCCACAACTTCATTATGGGCGAGAACAAGAAGGGTATCTTCAAGATCGTTCTGGCGTTCTGCTGCGGTCTCAGCAGCATCTTTGCACTGATCGACTTCATCAAGATCCTGATCGACAAATACGAAGTCAACCCCAATGCGCTGATCTGACAAATCAAAAAGAGCCCGGCTTCCGAAGAAGCCGGGCATTTTTTATTGTTGTTGCCGTTGCCGGGAAATGTTGATCTCGCCTTCGGGGATCGCACCGAGGAAATCGAGCGCCTTGCCGGTGCCGATCGCCACGCAGGAGACCGCCTTGTCGGCGACCTTCGTCTTGACGCCGGTCACGTTGGCGATCAGCCGGTCGAGACCGTAGAGCAGACTGCCGCCGCCCGTCATGATGATGCCGTTGTAAAGGATATCGCCGATCAACTCCGGCGGTGTCCGCTCGATGACGGTGCAGACCGCCTCGATGATCTGCGTGATCGGCTCCTCGAGTGCCTCGGGCATCTCGGTGGAGGAAAGACGGATCACGCGGGGAAGACCTTTCTGGAGACAGCGCCCCTTGACCTCGATGAAACGGGGCTCCTCGCGCTGCCACGCGCCGCCGATGCGGATCTTGATCTCTTCTGCCGTCCGCTCGCCGATCAGCACGTTGTAGCGTTTCCGGACGTAGCGGATGATCGCTTCGTCGAAACGGTGGCCTGCGATCTTCAGCGATTCGGCCACGACAACGCCGCCGAGCGAAATGACGGCGATATCGGTCGTGCCGCCGCCGATATCGACGACCATCTGACCGTTCGGTCGGGAAATATCAATGCCGGCGCCGATCGCTGCGGCGACGGGTTCTTCGACAAGGTAGGTGTGGCGCGCGCCCGCCTGCGTGGCGGCGTCGACCACGGCGCGTTCCTCGACTTCGGTGATGCCGCTGGGAACGCAGATGATCACGTTAGGTTTGAAGAAAGAATTGCCGAGGGCCTGGCGGATGAAATACTTGATCATTTTGAGGGTGACGTCATACTGGCTGATGACACCGTCGCGCAGGGGGCGGACCGCAGTGATATTGCCGGGGGTACGCCCCAGCATTTTTTGTGCTTCCGTTCCGACCTTCAGGATCTCACCGGTGTTCTTGTCGATCGCGACAACGGAGGGCTCTTTGAGCACGATCCCTTTGCCTTTCACGTAGACAAGAACGGTGGCAGTCCCAAGGTCTATTCCGATTCCTCTGCTCATTTCCGTTCCTCTTTTTTTCTTTCTTGCGCCGAAGCGCTTCTTTCCCACATACTGATCTATCCTAAATTATACACCATGTTTCGCCGTTTTGCAACGGAAAACGCAAACTTTTTCGGGAAAACGCAGGGAAAACGCCCCGCATCCGGAAAACACAAAAGAAACAGAGAAAATTCACAAAAAAAGCAGGCAGAACCCCGCCTTTTGTGATACAATGAAAGAAATAAAAGGATATTTTTCCGCGAAAAGGGGGATCCTCTGTTTTGATCGAAGTCAAAAATCTGACGAAGTGGTACGGCCCGAATCTTGCGGTCGATCACGTCAGTTTCACGATCGAGCCCGGTCACGTCTACGGCTTCCTCGGCCCGAACGGTGCCGGCAAATCGACGACCATGAATATGATCACCGGCTGCCTCGCCGCTTCCGAGGGCAGCGTAACGGTCGGCGGCCACGATATTTTCGAGCAGCCGATCGAGGCGAAACGTCGCATCGGTTATCTCCCGGAGATCCCGCCGCTTTATACCGATATGTCGGTGCGCGAGTATCTCGTTTTTGTCGCCCGTGCCAAGAAAGTCGCCGCCGCAGAACTTGACGACCGGATCGACGCCGTCATGGAGCGGACGCAGATCGCCCACGTCGCAGACCGGCTGATCCGCAACCTGTCCAAGGGCTACCGCCAGCGCGTCGGTATCGCGCAGGCGATCCTCGGCGATCCCGAGGTCGTCATCCTCGACGAGCCGACCGTCGGTCTCGACCCGCTCCAGATCATCGAGATCCGTGACCTCATCCGCGAGCTCGGCCGCGACCATACCGTCATTCTTTCGAGCCATATCCTCAGCGAGATCAGCGCGGTCTGCGACCGCGTCATCATGATCTCCCGCGGACGGATCGTTGCCAACGACACGCTCGAAAACCTGACCTCCGGCGCTTCGCGCGGCGGCCTTATCCGCATTGAATCCCGCGGCAGCGCCGCGGACGTCAGGGAAGCGCTCTCCTGTCTTGCCGGCGTTATCCGCCTTGCCGTTGAAACGCGCGGCGGCACCGTCTCGGCAGAGATCGAAACAGCGCCCGACTGCGATATCCGCGAGGATATTTTCCGCGTCTTTGCGCGTCTTGACGCGCCGATCCTTTCGATGAGCGCCGGCAATGTGTCGCTGGAGGATATGTTCCTGCGTCTCGCCGACGATCCCGCCGTAAAAGAGGAGCCCGCCGCCACCGAAAGCGGAGAAGAGAACGCCGCTCCGACTGATCCGTCGTACGCCCCGCTGTTCTCGACAGAGGAGGACAACAAATGAGTGCTGTTTATAAACGCGAGCTGAAGTCGTATTTCACGAGCATGACGGGCCCGATCTTCATCGCCTGGGTGCTCGTCTGGATCGGCTTCAACGTAAAAGAGTATCATTTTCTGGGGCATGTGCCGAATTACGAGTACGCGCTCGTCTCCGCTTCGTTTCTCGCTTTCCTGATTATCCCGCTTCTGACGATGCGTTCCTTC
>JAKSPV010000107.1 GCA_024404475.1 Clostridia bacterium
TTTCGACGAGACACCAGAAGCCGTACGCCGCGAGCAGGCCGACGATCCATTCTCCGAAAGCCATCAAAAATCCCCCTCGGCAGTATATGCCGAGGGGGTGATCTGTGTCAGAGAAGCGCTTTCTGCAACGAGGCGGCGAGATCGGTCGTCTCCCACGGAACGCCGAGGTCTTCGCGTCCCATGTGGCCGTATGCCGCAAGCTGGCGGTAGATCGGCCGGCGGAGCCCGAAGCGTTCGATGATCGCCGCCGGACGGAGGTCAACGTTTGCCGCAAGGTAATCCGCGATCGCGTCCTCGCTGATCTTCGATGTGCCGAACGTGTCCACGCGGACGGAGACCGGCTTCGCCACGCCGATCGCGTAGGCGAGCTGGACTTCGCACTCGTCGGCGAGTCCCGCCTTGACGACGTTCTTGGCGAGATAGCGAGCCATGTACGACGCGCTGCGGTCGACCTTCGTCGGGTCCTTGCCGGAGAACGCGCCGCCGCCGTGGCGGGCGTAGCCGCCGTAGGTGTCCACGATGATCTTGCGGCCGGTCAGACCGCTGTCGCCGCACGGACCGCCGACGACGAAGCGTCCGGTCGGGTTGACGTAGATCTTCGTCTCGTCGTCGATCATTCCGGCGGGGATGATCGGGCGGATGACCTCCGCGATGATGTCGCGGCGGATGATGTCGAGAGAGACCTCGTCGCTGTGCTGGGAAGAGACGACGACCGTGTCAATGCGGCGCGGCGTCTTGCCGTCGTATTCCACCGTCACCTGCGTCTTTCCGTCGGGACGGAGGTAGGGAAGCGTGCCGTTCTTGCGGACTTCCGTCAGCCGTTTGGCGAGCTTGTGCGAGAGCGAGATCGGCAGCGGCATCAGCTCGGGCGTCTCATTGCAGGCGTAGCCGAACATGAGGCCCTGATCGCCGGCGCCGATATCAAGCGGGTCAGCGTCGCCGAGTTTCGCCTCGTAGGACTTGTCCACGCCGAGCGCGATATCGGGCGACTGCGCGTGGATCGAGTTCAGAATACCGCAGGTGTTCGAGTCAAAACCGTAGGCGGCGTTGTTGTAGCCGATCTCTTCGACGGTCTTGCGGACGACGGCGGGAATATCGACGTACGCCTCGGTCGTGATCTCGCCCATGACGAAAACGAGACCGGTCGTGCAGGTCGTCTCGCAGGCGACGCGGGACATCGGGTCCTGCCGCAGAAGTTCATCCAGAATGGCGTCCGAGATCTGGTCGCAGATCTTGTCGGGATGCCCTTCGGTAACGGATTCGGAAGTAAACAGACGTTTCATAACATTCTCCTTATTGTCGATCTCGTCTCAATTCTAAAAAATGCCTCCGGCGAGCCGGCGGCATACGTGTCAAAGACAGTATCAACTTTGGCTCTTATCTGTCGGGAATTGGCACCGTGCCGCCTGGTAGGTTGCCGTGGCATCACGGGGCCTGTCCCTCCGCCACTCTCGATAAGATCGCATTTATTATACTGTACGGAATGTCAATATGCAATAGTTTTTCGAAAAAACTTGTGTTTATCGGCGAAAAATCTGAAATTCACCGCCGAGGCAGAAAATGATGAGACAGACGGACACGGCGAGCAGCGCGACGGACGCGATGATCACAAGGACCGTCCGCCTGTTCAGCCGATACGTGTCGGCTCTGCCGGGCAGGATGTTGAACTGCTTCATCGCGCTGGAAATCGGCTTGTAGAGCAGCAGCACAAGAGCGGTGCTGCAAGTCGATTTTACGAGGTTGAACGGCAAGAGCAGCGGAAGCAGGAGCGCCACGACTTCGGCGCGTTCGATGTGCATATAGACGGGCGTGATGAGCAGGTTTGCCGGCAGCATCACGAGCGTCGTGGCAGCGACGCCAGCCACGAGAGAGGTGATTGCGCCGCGGAACGTGCGGTAGTTCGTGTAGATCAGCGACGAGACCAGAACGAACGTTCCGGACGACAGAAGATTCATGACGAAGCCCCAGAGACCTGTGCCGCTGACGGTCACGGCTTCGAGAAGCGTGACGATAAGCGTTGCCGCGATCCCGTAGGCAGGACCGAAGAAGAGCCCGCAGAGCGCGAGAACGGCGTCCTTGGCGTCAAAGGTCAGAAAGCCGCCGATGCCGCTGAACCGGAAAATAAAGACGCATAAAAATGCGATGGCGCTGAAGAGCGCCGTAAAGGTGACCTTTTTCGTGCGGTTGTGCATAGATCCTCCGTAAGAGGGCGCAAATTCAAAAAATACCCCCGCTAAAACTGTATGCGGGGCGCACTTGTCTGCGTTCATGTTTTTCATCCGGACTGTACCGTCGGTCGAGGAATTTCACCTCGTCGGCACGATAAACGTGTTCGCGGACTGTTACCGCCGGTATGGAATCACACCAATCCCCAACATTATTCTGTTTCAACCCGGAGAGGGAAGACCTCTCCGAAAAAATGCGGGACACGCATTGCGCGTGTCCCGCAAGCGGAACTTATTTCACGATCTCGGAAACGACGCCGGAACCGACGGTTCTGCCACCCTCACGGATAGCGAAACGAAGGCCCTTCTCGATTGCGATAGGAGTGATCAGTTCGACGTTCATGACGACGTTATCGCCAGGACGGCACATATCAACGTCTTCCGGAAGCTTGATGGTACCGGTAACGTCGGTCGTTCTGAAGTAGAACTGCGGGCGGTAGCCACTGAAGAACGGCTTCTGACGGCCGCCCTCTTTTTCAGTCAGGACGTAAACCTGGCCGTCAAACACGGTGTGCGGTTTGATGGTGCCGGGCTTGCAGAGGACCTGACCTCTTTCGATGGCCTTCTTGTCGATGCCGCGGAGCAGCAGACCAACGTTATCGCCGGCCTCAGCGTCGTCCAGCAGCTTGTGGAACATTTCGATACCGGTAACGACGGTGTTCTTCGTCTCGTCAGACAGACCGACGATTTCGACAGCGTCCTGCATCTTGACAGTACCACGTTCGACACGACCGGTAGCAACGGTGCCACGGCCGGAGATGGAGAAGACGTCCTCGACAGGCATCAGGAACGGGAGGTCAGCCTTACGGTCAGGAGTCGGGATGTAGCTGTCAACAGCTTCCATCAGTTCCTTGATCGAAGCGTAAGCCGGATCATTGAGGTCAGCCGGAGCGTCAAGAGCAACGCGAGCGGAGCCGCGGATGATCGGAATATCGTCGCCCGGGAAGTCGTACTGGGACAGAAGATCACGGATCTCCATCTCGACGAGGTCGAGCAGTTCGTCGTCATCAACAAGGTCGGTCGTGTTCATGTAAACAACGATCGCAGGAACGCCAACCTGACGAGCGAGCAGGATGTGCTCACGGGTCTGCTGCATCGGGCCGTCAGTGCCGGCAACGACGAGGATAGCGCCGTCCATCTGAGCGGCACCGGTGATCATGTTCTTAACGTAGTCGGCGTGCCCGGGGCAGTCAACGTGCGCGTAGTGGCGGTTAGCGGTCTCGTATTCAACGTGACGGGTGTTGATTGTGATACCACGGGCCTTTTCTTCAGGCGCGTTATCGATCTGGTCGTAAGCGAGGAATTCACTGCCGTTCACGAGAGAGAGATACTTCGTGATAGCGGCGGTCAGAGTGGTCTTGCCATGGTCAACGTGACCGATGGTACCAATGTTAACATGGGGTTTGGTGCGTTCAAACTTAGCCTTTGCCATTGTAATATCCTCCTAAAAATTTTGTTGGATGAATTTGTGCTGATGCTCGATCAGCCGTTCTTGGATCTTTCCTTGGTGATCTTCTCCATAATGGACTTCGGCACTTCAGCAAAGTGGTCAGGTTCCATAGAGTACTGGGCGCGGCCCTGAGACTTGGAACGAAGATCCGTAGAATAACCGAACATCTCGGCCAGCGGGACGTAGGCAGTGATCTGGGTGGCGCCCGGAAGCGTCTCCATGCTCTGCACCTGACCGCGGCGGGTGTTCAGGTCACCGATGATATCGCCCATGTATTCATCGGGCGTGGTGACCATAACTTTCATGACGGGCTCCGTCAGAACGGGATCTGCCTTGCGCATAGCATCCTTGAATGCCATGGAGCCGGCGATCTTGAACGCCATTTCAGAGGAGTCGACTTCATGATAAGAACCGTCATAAAGCGTTACGATGACGTCAACGACGTTGTAGCCCGCGAGCACACCGCTCTGCATAGCGCCCTGAATACCGGCGTCAACAGCGGGGATGTATTCCTTCGGGATAGCACCGCCAACGACTTCGTTGCGGAACTCGTAGCCCTTGCCGGACTCGTTGGGTTCCAGCGTGATCTTGACGTGACCGTACTGGCCCTTACCACCGGACTG
>JAKSPV010000108.1 GCA_024404475.1 Clostridia bacterium
ATTTTGTAGGACGTATTGACGGTGACGAGGACGGCGCCGATCGAGACGGTCGCCCAGAACGTCAGGTACCACGCGGGGATATTCGTCGCCCAGACGGCGACGTGGTCGCCCTGCTTGACGCCGAGCGAGATCAGCGAACGCGCCAGCGTCCAGACGTCCTCGCGGAATTCGGGGTACGTTCTCGTATAATCGCAGGTCGTGTAGCGGAACGCATACTGTTCCGGGAACTCCTCGCAGATGCGGTCGAGCACCTGCGGGAAGGTATAGTCGATGAGCTGTTCTTTCGGCCAGACGTACCAGCCATCGCCGCGGAGGTTCGTTTGCAGGCGGTCGACGGCATCACCCCCGCCGAGGAAAGAACTCATATAATGAACGAAATGCGGGAAGACGATGCCGGCGCTGCCGAGGTTCGGCATATACCGCTTCAGCCATTCGAGAGAGACATAGCCCTCGTAGTTGATCGAGCGGAGCGCCTGCATAAAGCCCTCGACGGGGAGGTCGCCCTCGCCCATGAGCCGGTATTCGACCTTGCCGCCCTTGACGGCGGAATCCTTCGCGTGGACGTGTTTGATGAACGCGCCGAGGTGCATGACAGTCTGCTCCGGCGTTTCGCCCGCGAAGCGGTACGGGTGGTGGATGTCCCAAAGCGCACCGACGGCGTCGGAACCGACGGCGGCGATAACGGCTGCAAGGCGGTCGGTATGGCTGTAAACGCCGTTCGTTTCGACGAGAAGCGTGACGCCGGCGGCTTCCGCCTCGGGCGCAAGGCGCTTCAGCGTGTCGATGACGATCGCGTCGTCAAAATCGGACTGGGGCTCTGCGGTGAGGTCGCCGAGGACACGGATATACGGCGTGCCGAGCGCAGCCGCGAGCGCGATGTATTCACGGAGGTCCGCGACGGTCTCTTCGGTCTGTTCGGCAAAGCGGAGCGCCGAGCCGGAGGAGAGGCAGCAGATCTCGAGGTGGAGTTTTTTCAGTTTTGCGACGGTTTCCGGCAGATTGGCGGCGGAAAACGGCTCCGCGTGGACGGAGAAGATCTTATCGCCGAGGCCGCGCAGTTCGATTCCTCCGAAGCCGACGTCCTTTGCCATCGAGTATATCTCCGCCCAGGAATAATCCGGGCAGCCGAGGGTGGAAAATGCAAGTTTCATGGTACAATCCTTTCGTTTTGCCGGGGTGCAAAAAAGGCCTCCGCATCCGGCAGATTCTTGCCGGAGACGAAAGCCAAACTTCCGCGGTACCACTCCGATTGACGTCAAAACGTCCGCTTATGGGGTACGTTCATACCCTTCCCTTTGATAACGGCGGGATCCCGGCCGCGCTTACTGACGGTGTCGCGTTCTGCACGGCGGCTCAGGGGCGAGTGACGGCATCTCCCGCGCCGCCTCACACCTGCCGGCGGCTCTCTGGAGCGAAAGTCATGTCATCTTTTCCCCATCTTCGCTTTTACGATACGCCATTATAGCACGCATTTTTTCGTTTGTCAACGCTCCGCGAAAAAATTTTCCCCGGGCGGCTTTCCGCTGTCGATTTTTTGGTTTTCCGTGATTGACAACCCGAAAAAGCCGTGGTATACTGGTTCTATCTTGAAGAGTAAGATGCTGCGCGTGAAGTGTCGGCCGGACGGGGAGTTGTCGGTCGAACGAAGGGGCTGCCCCCGCGGTGCCGCATCTGCATCCCGCTTCACTTCCGAAAGAGTTCTTCTTTCCCAGTGAAAATACGGGAAAAGGAGGGCTTTTTTTATGAAAAAAACGACCGACCGGACGCTCTACGCGTCCCCATTCGAAAAGGGCTACTGGCGCGCAGCGCTTTCGGAGTTCAAGTCGCTCCGGATGCTCGTCATGGCGGCTTTGTTCATCGCGCTGCGGATCGCCGTCAAGCTCGTCTCGATCGACCTCGGCGGCTCGCTGAAACTCGGCGTTGACTTTCTCGTCAACTCTGTCGGCTCGATGGTCTGCGGTCCGCTCGTCGGACTGCTCATCGGCGCGGTCAGCGACACGCTCGGCTTTCTTATCCATCCGAGCGGCGACTACTTTCTGCCGTTCATTCTCGTCGAGATGTCGAGCAGCTTTATCTTCGGTCTCTTCCTGTACCGTGCGAAGCTGACGAAGACGCGGATGATTCTCTCGCGCTTTGCCGTCATCGGCTTCTGCAATCTCATTCTGACGCAGCTTTTCCTAAAATGGCAGTACACGATCATGTACGCGAAGGACTACGCATTCTTCCGCTGGGCAAGAGTTGTCAAAAACCTGTGTCTTTTCCCTGCCGAGGCGTTCCTGCTTTGCTTCTGGCTGACGGCGATCTCCGCTGTGACCTACAAGCTCGGGCTGACGCACGCGAAGCCAGAAAAGCTGAAAATCACCGCGGGAACAATCATTCTCGTGATCCTTCTGGCGCTGTTTGCGGCCGGGTGCGTCATCGCGTATCCGTATGTAAAAGACTTTCTCGCGGCGAACAACATCAAATAAAAAACCGGGCCGGCTTGATGCCGGCCCGATCAAAATAGGTCTTGCGGTTTACGCCCAACGCATGGAGCCCGGTTTCGGCTCGCGGATCATAGAGCGCTGAAGGAAGAGGACCGCTTTCTCGAGGCCTTCCGGAACACTCATGAGACTGTCCTCGTGCTCGATCGAGAGCACGCGGTCGTAGCCGACGAGGCGGAGGTTCGAGATGAGGTCACGCCACCACTGTTCGTCGTGACCGTAACCGACGGCGCGGAACACCCACGCGCGGCCTATCTCATCGCCATAGTGCTTCGTGTCGAGGACGCCGATGCGGGCGGTATTGATCTCGTCGATCTTCGTATCCTTGGCGTGGACGTGATAGATCGCGTCGCCGAGGTAACGGATCGCTGCGGCGGGCTCGATGCCCTGCCAGACGAGGTGAGACGGGTCGAAGTTGGCGCCGATCACGGGGCCGACTGCATTGCGGAGGCGCATCAGCGTTTCCGGGTTATAGACGCAGAAGCCGGGGTGCATCTCGAACGCGATATGCGTCACGTGGTGGCTTTCGGCGAACGCCGCTGCTTCTTTCCAGTACGGGATCAGCACTTCGTTCCACTGCCAGTCGAGGACTTTCAGGAAATCGTCCGGCCACGGGCAGGTCACCCAGTTCGGGTACTTGGCGTCGGGGCCGTCGCCGGGACAGCCGGAGAACGTCACGATCGTGTCGATGCCGAGCTTTTCGGCAAGCAGAACGCAGTTGCGGAAGTCCTTATCGTACATTTCGGCGTAGGCCTTGTTAGGATGTACGGCGTTGCCGTGGCAGGAGAGAGCCGCGAGTTCCACGCCGGCGTCAACGAACGCCTGCTTGAAAGCTTCAAGCTTTGCGTCGTCGGCGAGCAGCACTTCGGGATCGCAGTGATCCTTGCCGGGATAACCGCCGCAGCCGATCTCGGCAGATTCAATGCCGAGCGCTTTGAACTTGGCGAGTGCCTCCGGGAGCGGCAGGTTGCCGTAGAGGTTTGCACAAACACAAAGTTTCATTCGGTTTTCCTCCTATGGTGCGATCAATCAGTCTTCGTTATCGAAATAGAACGGCTTGCCGGTCTTCGCGGAGGTGTAGATGCCTTCGAGAATGCGGGTGGCGGTATACGCCTGCTCGGGAAGCACGGTGGGCTCGGTGTTATTGATGATGGCATTGTACCACTGGCGCTGCTCACGGACGCTGCCGTATTCGCCTGCGCCGCCGTCGTAGAATGCGACGCCGCCTGCCTGCATGTTGATCTTCTCGATGCACTGCCGGCCGTTCTTGACGTAGTTCATGCGAAGGCCGTCCATCGTGTCGAAGCCCGCCGTGGTACCGCAGAGCGTGGTGCACGCCTCGCGGACGTCAAGCGTATTGAGCGCCCATGCGGATTCGAGGACGATCGTCGCGCCGTTCTCCATGACGATGAAACCGAACGCGGAGTCTTCGACGGTGAATTCTTCCTTCGTCCAGCCGCCCCACGCGTTGCCCTGCTCCTCGGGAGCGAGACCGTTCAGTTTGTGGTAGGTCGTGCCGACGCAGTACTTCGGCTTATAGTTGTTCATGATCCAGAGGGTGAGGTCGAGGGAGTGCGTGCCGATGTCGATCAGCGGACCGCCGCCCTGCTCGTACTCGTTCATGAAGACGCCCCACGTCGGGACTGCACGGCGACGGAGTGCCGTTGCCTTTGCGTAGTAAATATCGCCGAGCTCGCCGCTCTCGACCGCGTGCTTCATGTAGAGCGCCTCTGCAGACTGACGGTTCTGATAACCGATCGTCAGCTTCTTGCCGGTGCGCTTTGCGGCGTCCAG
>JAKSPV010000109.1 GCA_024404475.1 Clostridia bacterium
TGTGGGGGCAGGTCGGCGGCTCGTGCGAGGTCGTCTACTCCGCGGCGAAAGCCGGGGTGATCGGTTTCTGCCGGGCTCTCGCAAAAGAGGTCGCACCGTCGGGCATCCGCGTCAACTGCGTCGCGCCCGGCGTGATCCTCACCGATATGACGAAGCCGCTCGGCGAGGCGACGCTCGCTGCGCTCGCGGAGGAGACGCCGCTCGGACGGAACGGCACGCCGGAGGACGTCGCAGGCGCGATCCGCTTCCTCCTCTCGTCCGAAGCCTCATTCATCACGGGGCAGGTCCTGCCGGTGAACGGCGGGCTCGTGATCTGAAACAAAAAGAAAGCCGGATCGGAAGATCCGGCTTTTTGTTTTCAAAATTCCGTTTTGTCACTCTTGCGCTGCCGCGTTTCTTTTGAGGTATTCTTCGAGCGTGAGGTCGTCTGCCAGACCGCAGGTGGCTTTCCAGTCGGCAAACTCCTGTTCCATGTCGATCGCATCTTCGACCGTGGTGAACGTAATCGGCAGATATACGACCGTGCCGTTTTCGACCGAAGCGGTACCTTCCTCCTCGAAGATCTCATCCGCCGACGTGCAGTACTGCATGTAGCCGCCGCTGACCTGATGAATGAAGTACTTGCGCGGCTGCTTCGCTAAGCAGAGCTCGCCGTTCTTCTCAAAGAAGGAGATGATCGTGTCGTTCCAGAACTCACCGTTTTTCGCGGGGATCGGGCTCTCCACCGTCACGCACTGGCCGTCCTTCGTCAGAATGTAGCTTTCTCCCACGCCGTAGGTGGCGGACGAGATGACGAAGCAGTCGGCCGCTTCAAACGCCTGGAACTTGCCGTTCAAAACGAGCGGGATCGGCTCCGCGAACGTGACGGTCTGACCGTACACGCAGATCGCGCTTGCCGCCGGATAGACCGTTTCATCGACCGTCCTTGCCGTAAGCGAAACGGTCGCCGGGCCGATCACGAGTTCTTTCATATTCTCCGCGGCGACGCCGCCCCTCTTCATTTCCTTGACGACTTCCACAACGACGTAGTCGAACTGATCTTCCTTCCAAGCGCCGACGGACGCGAATGCGAGCCCGCCGTCACGCGACACGAGGACGTGCCCGGTCGAGAGAAACGACGCGTTGCCTTCCGGCACGCTGACGAATTCGAGCACGGGGAGCGACGCGAAGACCGCATTGCCGATTTCCGCCGTGTTTTTGCCGAGCGTGAGAGAGGTGACGCTTCCGGCGTTCGCAAACGCGCCATCCGCGACAGAGACGACCTCGTCGGGAATGACGACGTTGCCGACGGTTCCGTTGTACCGGAGCAGAACGCCGCCTTCAATGACAAAGTCGTTTTCGTAGACTGAGGGATCCGCCGGGATTACAGGGGGATCGTTTACCGGCGACTTGCCGATTTGCGTGAGAAGCGGGATGGCGACAGCCGCGAGCACGAGGCACGCCGCGACGGGGACGATCCATTTGAGCATTGCCGGTTTCTTCTTTGCTTTGACGTCCGCGTACTGTTCAACGGTTTTTTCGTTCATTTCGCCAATGGCCTCCATCAAATGTATACTGTTCATTGAGTACACCTTCCTTTATGAGATGATCCCGCAGCGCGCGTCTGATCCGTGCGATGCGCGTCCGGACGGCGCCTTGTCCGAGCCCGCTGAGCCGGGAGAGCTCCTCGTAGGAATCCATGAACCAGAACCGTCTCACGAACAGCATCCGGTCCGTCCCGCGGAGCGACGCGGCGAAGCGGTCGATATGCCGGGCGAGCTCTTTCGCGGAGAGCTCCTCCTCGACGGAGGACGTGTCGGCAAGCACGGCTTCGAGCTCGTCGAGGCAGACGTCGTACTGACCGCAGCGCTTTTGCGCGGTGCTCCTTTTCCGTTTGTTGATCGCTATGTTTCTGACGATTTTGAAAAGGTAAGCGGCGAGCGGCTCCGGCCTCTCGGGCGGGATTTTGTTCCAGACGGCGAGGAGCGCGTCGCTGACGCATTCCTCGGCATCTTCCTTCCTGCCGAGAACATTTTCCGCGATCCGCATCGAGGTGCTGCCGTATTTTTCCGACAGCGCGGCAACGGCGTCTTCCGAGCGCTCAAAAAAGAGACCGATGATCTCACTGTCTTCCATTTGCGGTTCACCCCCCTTGGATGCTTCACCTATACTCTCAACATTTGACGGCGTTTGTTACGAAAAAATGCAAAACGGTATGACCGGAAAGGGGCCATACCGCTTTTTGTCAGAGCTTGTATTTCTTCCATTTGCCGCTGACGAAGCGGGCCGTGGAGAGAACGAAACGTGTGAGCTGATCGGCGAGGGAGCCGAGCCATGCACCGAAAAGGCCGAGCCCGCACGGATACGCGAGCAGGTAGCCGAGGCCGGGACGAATGATCGTAACGATCAGCATCGACATCCACGCGACGAATTTCGTGTCGCCCGCGACGCGGAGCGAGGAAACGTTGACACCGCCGTAAGTCTGCGGCAGGAAAATGACCGACGCGAGGATCATGACGTTCGCGGCAAGCGCGACAGTCCCCGGATCGTCGGTGAAGATGCCGACCAGCTGGCGCCGGAAAACGATGAAACCGACGACGAGTACGGTCGCGCACGCCATGGCGATCCGGCGGCACGTCTTGACGTAGATGACCGCTTTATCCGCTCGCTTCTCGCCGAGCGCCTGCCCGAGCAGCGCCGCTGCGGACGAGCCGAAACCGTCCGTAATAAGAAGACTGAATTGAGAGAGACTCATGCAGATCTGGTGCGCCGCATATTCCATGACGCCGAGCTCGGCGTAGATCTTGTTGCAGAGGAAATAGCCGACCCGGCAGAAGACGACCTGCTCGAGAACGGTAGAGCCGCTGATCCGGACGAGGGAGGTCATCGTTTCCTTGTCCGGCAGCCACGGCGTTTGATAACGGAACGTGAGAAACTGATTTTTCCGCATCGTATAGACGAACGGGATCACGAACGCCGTGAAGTAACTGGTGAGCGAGGCGATCGCCGCGCCCTTGACGCCGAGCGCCGGAAAACCGAGGTTCCCGCCGATGAGGAGGTAATTGAGTCCGAGGTTGATCGCGTTGGCGGAGGAGTTTGCCCACATCGACACCTTCGTGATGCCGACGGCGCGTTGTCCTGCCGTGATCGTCTGACTGAGCGAGGTGAAGACGAGGCCGATGATCGTGATGCGGGTGTAAAGCACCGCGTCGTCGATGTATTCTTCCTTCGCGCCGGCGAAAAGAAGAAACGGTTTTGCAAAGATGACCGCGATCGCGGTAAGCGAAAGCGCGATGCCCGCGGAGATCAGAAAGCATTGCTTCAGACAATGGACGGCGGAATCGCGTTTGCCCTCGCCGAAGCGGCGGGAGATGATCGCGGTGACGCCGACGTTCAGGGAAAAGATGACCGACAGCGCGATGCTGCGGGGCATCCCGCTGATGCCGACGGCGTCGATCGCCTCGTTTCCGAGACCGCTGACCATCGCGGTGTCCGCCATGGAGATCAGCGAGATCAGAAACGATTCGAGAACGGCGGGGATCGCCATTTTCAGGATGCGCCTGTATATATCACGGTCGGCGGGCAAATCACCGAGTTTTTCGGACGGCTTGATCATGTGCTCACACGACCACAGCGCTTTGAGCCATTTCATAGAATGCCTCCGGGAGACGAACATCATAGTCCCGTCATTATAGCGCCGCCGTGCGGAAAATGCAAGAGCCGCGCCGTTTTTTTGCCGAAAAAACGGGAAAGAAAAAGCCGCCCGACGGGCGGCTTTGTTCCCACAGAAAACGGGGCTTATTCCGGCTTTTTGAGATGCACGATCATCCGGGCGACCGCGCGGTGGCAGTTGACCTCCTTGACGAGCGGGACGGTCTCGGTGCGGCCGTTTTCTTCGATATAGCGGCGCACCGCGTCGCGGATTTCTTCTGTGGAGAGTGCGGCGAGCTTGTCCACCGTCAGCCCGCTGTCCGCGCGTTCGCAGACGCAGTCCACGCCCGCCACCTGCTGCACAAAGGCAGACTGTGAAAACACGCCGGGCAGGCGCATCAGATCGCAGAGCACCCCGTGGTTAGCCGCGCCGGAGAGGGGTGCGAGCTCCCGACGCTTTTCGGCGCGGAAGTCGTAGAGGTGCAGATAGCGGGCAAGGAGCCGCGCCGTCGGCTCGCCCCAGCGCTTGGCGACATCGGCGAGCATTTCGTCCGTCACGTCGTCGCGGCGGGCGGCCCCCGC
>JAKSPV010000011.1 GCA_024404475.1 Clostridia bacterium
GCGAACATCTCGCACGACCTCCGGACACCGTTGACGATGATCGCCGGATACAGCGAAGTCATGCGCGACATTCCCGGGGAGATGACGCCGGAAAACATGCAGGTCATCATCGACGAGACCGGACGGCTGACGTCGCTCGTCAACGACACGCTCGATCTCTCCCGTCTCGGCGACGGGCAGACGGAACTTGCAAAGACGGTCTTCCCGCTGACGCAGGAACTGCGCGAAACGGCCGCGCGCTTCGGCAAGCTGCTCGCCAAAGACGGCTACACCTTCACGCTGGAATGCGGCGAGGACGTTTCCGTCTATGCCGACAAAACGCGCATATTGCAGGTGCTGTACAATCTTCTGAACAACGCCGTGAACTACACGGGCAAGGACAAGACCGTCCTGATCCGTCAGACGCTCAAAGACGGCGTCTGCCGCGTGAGCGTCACCGACACAGGCGAGGGCATCCCCGAGGATCAGCTCCCCCTGATCTGGGAACGGTATTATAAGCTCAGCGAATACCACCGCCGCGGCACGGTCGGCTCCGGCCTCGGGCTCTCGATCGTCAAGAACATCCTGCTTCTGCACGGCGCTCGCTTCGGCGTGTCGAGCCGCGTCGGCTCCGGCACGACGTTCTGGTTCGAGCTGCCGGTGCGCGAGGGCGAAGTCTGACGCACAAAAAATATGCCGCTGTCACCTGCTTTTTTTGGAAAAGGGCGTGACAACGGCTTTTTTTTGGTGTATAATGCTATATCATCTGAATGTTGCCCGGGAACCGGGCAGGAGGAAGTTATCATGGAAAAGAAAAACGTCAACTGGGGCGAGCTCGGCTTCGCCTATATGCCGACCGATCACCGCTACGGTTCCAACTACAAGAACGGCCCATGGGACGACGGCGCTTTGTCCACCGATCCGACCGTTGCGATCAGCGAGAGCGCAGGCGTTCTCCAGTACGCGCAGACCTGTTTTGAAGGTCTGAAAGCATACACGACCGAGGACGGACACATCGTCACGTTCCGTCCCGACCTCAACGCCGACCGTCTGGAAGCTTCCGCGAAGCGTCTCCAGATGCCCGTCTTCCCGAAGGAGCGTTTCATCGACGCCGTCGAGAAGGTCGTCGCCGCCAACGAAGCGTGGGTGCCGCCTTACGGCTCCGGCGCTACCATGTACATCCGTCCGTATATGTTCGGCTCGAACGCCGTCATCGGTGTCAAGCCGGCTACCGAATACCAGTTCCGTATGTTCGTGACGCCCGTCGGCCCGTACTTCAAGGGCGGCGTCCGTCCGCTGACGCTCCGCATCAGCGACTACGACCGTGCGGCTCCCCGCGGCACCGGCAACATCAAGGCAGGCCTGAACTACGCGATGAGTCTCTACGCGATCGTTGACGCGCACGAGCAGGGCTACGACGAAAACATCTACCTCGATCCGGGCACCCGCACGCGCATCGAGGAGACCGGCGGCGCGAACATCCTGTTCGTCACGAAGGACGGCAAGGTCGTCACGCCGAAGTCGAACTCCATCCTGCCGTCGATCACCCGCCGTTCGCTGATGATCGTCGCGAAGGACTACCTCGGCCTCGAAGTCGAGGAACGCGAGATCTACCTCACCGAACTCGGCGACATGGCCGAATGCGGCCTCTGCGGCACGGCAGCCGTCATCTCCCCCGTCGGCAAGATCGTTGACCACGGCCGCGAGATCTGCCTGCCCAGCGGCATGAACGCGATGGGCCCCGTCACCCAGAAACTTTACGATACCCTCACCGGCATCCAGATGGGCCGCATCGAAGCGCCCGCCGGCTGGATCCACAGAATTAAATAAAAAATACGCCGGGGGGCTTCTTGCAAGAAGCCCCCGCTCCCCCAGAAAGTTTAAACGCGCTGCCGCGTCACCAATACAGAAAAAAGCCGCATCCCGAAGGATGCGGCTTTTTGATTTCGGATCTCAGATCCCGCGGAGGTTCTGCGCGGCGGTAATGCGGCGGATCGCCACCATGTACGCGCCGAGACGCAGCGTTGCGTTCTTCTCTGCAGCGAGATTCCAGACCTCGGTAAATGCGTTCGACATCTGCGTGTAGAGTTTCGCGTTGACCTCTTCCTCGCTCCAGTAGAAGCCCATGCGGTTCTGCACCCACTCGAAGTAGGAAACGACGACACCGCCGGCGTTCGCGAGGATATCCGGAACGACCGGGATCGCACGCTCTTCGAGAACGGCGTCGGCTTCCGCAGTGACGGGGCCATTCGCCGCCTCAACGATGTATGTGCACTGCACGTTCTCGGCGACTTCCTTCGTGACCTGGTTCTCGAGCGCGGCGGGGATCAGAACGTCGCACTTCGTGGTGAGCAGCGTGAAGTTATCAACGTGCTTGACACCGTCGGCGTCGTAATCGACAAGAAGCTTGCCGCTGCGGCAGAATGCAGCGATCTCTTTGATGTTGAGGCCGCTCTCGCAGACGATCGCGCCGCTGACGTCGCTGACGCCGACGATCTTTGCGCCCTCTTCGTAGCAGAGGAGCGCGGTGTTGGAGCCGACGTTGCCCATGCCCTGGATGCAGATCGAAACGTCGGAGAGTTTCTTGCCCATCTTCGCAAGCAGGAACTGCGTCGTGAACATGACGCCGCGGCCGGTAGCCGCGAGACGGCCGAGAGAGCCGCCGAGTTCAAGCGGTTTGCCGGTGACGACGGCGGGGGTGTAATTGCCGGTGACGGCGCCGAACTGATCGACGAGCCAAGCCATGATCTGGCCGTTCGTGTTCACGTCCGGTGCGGGAACGTCCTTATCCGGCCCGATGATCGGCGCGATCATCGTGGTGAAGCGGCGGGTCAGGCGCTCGAGTTCGCCCTGGGACAGCGTTTTCGGATCGACCTTGATGCCACCCTTCGCACCGCCGTAGGGAATGTTCGCCACGGCGCACTTGAAACTCATCCACGCGGCGAGCGCCTTGACTTCGCTCTCGTCCACGTTCTGGTGGTAGCGGATGCCGCCCTTGCAGGGGCCGCGGCTGCTGCTGTGCTGGACGCGGAAGCCCTCGAAGACCTTGACGGAGCCGTCGTCCATTTTGACGGGGACGGAGACTTTCAGTTCTCTTTCCGGATATTTCAGAAGCTCGTAGCCGTCTTTCGCCATGCCGAGCTTCGCAGCCGCCTTATCAAGGACGGCCAGATAGTTGTCGTATGCATTGTATGCCATGATACACATACCTCCGAAATTTTTCTGGAATTGTCTTGATTATAGCACGGTTTTCCTGTATAATCAAGTACAGAAAATCTATATTTTTTATACATACTATAAAAAATTTTTATGGAGAGCCATGAAAAACTCTGATTACGTGCTTGAAGTCTACAAAACCGGCAGTTTTACCGCGGCGTCGGCGAAGCTCTATGTTTCGCAGCCCGCGCTCAGCACAGCCGTCAAAAAGCTCGAGGAGGAGATCGGCATCGAGATTTTTGACAGAAGCGCCTCCCCGCTCCGCCCGACGGACGCCGGCATGATCTACATCAACGCCCTCCTCGCCATGCAGAAGATCCGCATCAACATGGAAAATGAGCTTTCCGACCTTGCGGGGCTCAAAACCGGGCACGTCTCGCTCGGCGGCGCGCACTTTATCGCCGCGTACCTGATGCCGGAGGTGCTGATCGCGTTCGCGCGGCAGTATCCCGGGATCGACGTCGAGGTGACGGAGGGCTCGTCGATGCGGCTGCAAGAGCTCTTGACCGAGGAAAAACTCGATTTCGTCATGGACTACGCCTCAAACAGCGAACTGTTCGAGAGCAAGCCCCTGTTCCGCGAGTCCATTCTTTTGACCGTGCCGGAGGAGATGATTCCGGACGGGCTCCGGGGCGCCGCGATGACGCGCGACGACGTGCTCTCCGGGCGCCACCTCAAAGCGGACTGTCCCGTGGTCAATATCACGTCGTTCCGCGAAGCACCGTTTCTCCTTCTCAAGAAGGGCAACGACCTCCATCGGCAGGCGATGAAGATCTTCCGCGCCGCATCGCTCCAGCCGGAGGTGCGGCTCTACCTCGACCAGATGATGACTGCGTATAACCTCTCGCAGCGCGGCATGGGCATCGCGTTCGTCACCGACACCGTCGTACGGCACACCGTGCCCGAGAAAACGCCGCTCTTCTTCCGCATTTCCGAGAAGTCGATCACGCGGACGCTTTACATCACCTGGAAGAAAAAACGCTACGTCCCGCTCGCCGCGCAGGAATTCGTCCGCGTGGCGCGGGAAACGCTCGCCGAGGCGGGCTCCGTCAAGGAGGTTACGAAATGAAAAACGAAGGCAGTAACACACGCATCAGCGAGCTGCGCGGCATCGGCCCCGCCCGTGCCAAAGCGTTTGCCGACATCGGCATCGAGACGGCAGGCGACGCGATCCGCTACCTGCCGCGCGCCTATCAGGACCGCGGTGACGTCCGCACGCTCCGCGAGCCCGGCGTTGCCGCGGATGGTCTTCCCCATTCGTTCATTCTGACCGTCGCCGCCGAACCGGTCGCACGCACCGTCCGCCGCGGCATGAACATCCTCAAATTCCGGGCGTTCGACGAGAGCGGCACCGCGGAGATCACGTATTTCAACCAGCCGTATCTCAAAAACACGATCCACACGGGCGACACGTTCCGCTTCTTCGGCAAACTCCGGCTCGAAAAAAGCACGCTGAAACTCACTTCACCGATCATCGAGCGCTGGCAGGAGGACGTGCCGCTGCGCGGCATCGTTCCCGTTTACCCGCTCGGTGCAGGGCTCACGCAGAAGATCATCAGCCGCGTCGTCACGGAGTCTCTCGCGCTCTCGGCCGCGGAGCCGATGGAGTATCTGCCCGACGCCGTGCTCCGTGAAAATGGGCTCGCCGCCGAACGCTTTGCGATCGAAAACATCCACAATCCGCAGTCGCCCGGAACTTTGGCGTCTGCCAAAAAACGACTGACATTCGACGAGCTGACGACGATCGCGGCGGCGATAAGCGAGGCCGGCCGCGTGCGCCGCACGGGCGCCGTTCCGATCGGGAATGCCGATCTTTCGCCGCTGCTCTCGCGTCTTCCGTACGAGCTGACCGGCGCGCAGGCACGGAGCGTTTCCGAGATCGCGGCAGACATGGGAAAAGACGCGCCGATGAACCGCATCCTTACGGGCGACGTTGGTTCCGGCAAAACGATATGTGCCGCGGCGGCGATCTTTCTCGCTGTCCGGGAGGGGCATCAGGCGGCGCTGATGGTACCGACGGAGATCCTCGCGAACCAGCATTTCCGCGAACTCGAGCCGCTGCTCGGCGGGCTCGGCTACCGCACCGCTCTTCTCACCGGTACCCTCACGACGGCGCAGAAACGCACCGTCCTTTCCGGTTTGGCAAACGCCGAAATCGACCTCGTGATCGGCACGCACGCGCTGCTCACGGAGAGCGTCGTTTTCAGCGATCTCGCACTCGTCGTCACCGACGAGCAGCACCGTTTCGGCGTCTTGCAGCGCGCCGCACTCGCCGACAAGGCGAAGTCAGTCCACACGCTCGTCATGAGCGCGACGCCGATCCCGCGGACGCTTTCCCTGATCGCTTACGGCGATCTGTCGCTCTCACGGATCGATGAGATGCCTCCCGGACGGCAGAAGGTGGACACGTTCGTAGTCGATGAAACTTACCGACCACGCCTCCTCACGTTCATTCAAAAGCAGGCATCCGAAGGCCACCAGACGTACATCGTCTGTCCGAGCGTCGAGGAAACGAAACTCCCTGCAAAGAAAAAAGCGGAGGAGGACGCCGAGGAAATGACGAACCTCTCCCTCTTCGCCCTGCCGGAGGAGGAGCAGCCGCCGCTGAAAGCCGCGGTCACGTATGCCGCGGAGCTTGCGGACGCTTTGCCGGATCTCTCGGTCGCGTTCGTCCACGGCAAGATGAAATCCGCCGAAAAGGACGGTGTGATGCGCCGTTTTGCCGCAGGCGAGATCGACGTGCTCGTCTCGACGACGGTGATCGAGGTCGGCGTGAACGTGCCGTCGGCGACGCTGATGATCGTCGAGAACGCCGAGCGTTTCGGGCTCTCGCAGCTCCACCAGCTCAGAGGGCGCGTCGGACGCGGCGACGCGAAATCGTACTGCATCCTCGTCTCCGACGCGAAGGGCGAGACGGCGCGCCGCCGTCTTGACACGATGAAGAAGACATCCGACGGCTTCAAAATTGCCGAGGAAGACCTTGCCATCCGCGGCCCCGGCGACTTCCTCGCCAGCGGCAGCGAAGTCCGGCAGAGCGGCGCGGCAGCGCTGAATCTCGCGGCGACCTGCACCGATCCCGCGCTGATCGAAGCGGCGACAACGGCGGCAAGAACGATCCTTGACAGCGACCCGACGCTTGCTCTTCCGGAGCATGCGACACTTCGCGAAAGAGTCGATCGGCTGCGTCTCCGCTCCGCAAACACGGAAAACTGAAAGGAGTCCGTCGTGAAGTCGAAAAAGATACTCTTTTCCGTTCTCGTCACGCTGCTCGCGGCCGTCTTGTTCAGTCTGTGCATGACGTGTCTTCTGGAACTCGCCGGCATCGCGCTGGGCGCGGCGATCGACAGCCATATCCTCCGCCAATACCCGCGGTTTCTGCCGTTCTGCATCGCCGTCGGGTTCCTCGCGGCGGTGCTTCTGGGGATCACCGTATGGCTCTCTGTCCGAAAAAAACGGTTCGGCTGGACGAAGCGGACGCTCGCCGCGGCACTTGTCTCTGCCGCACTTCTTTCCGCGCCGCTCGTCGCCGCATGGACAGCGCTGTTCCGGCTTTTGCAGACACGATTATAAGAAAAAAACCGCACCCCGTGGGGTGCGGTTTTTATGTGGACTGAAATTACTTCAGCTCGACCTCAGCGCCGGCCTCAGTGAGCTTCTTCTTGATTTCCTCAGCTTCGTCCTTGGAAGCGCCTTCCTTAACGGTCTTCGGAGCGCCCTCAACGAGGTCCTTCGCTTCCTTCAGGCCGAGACCGGTGATCTCACGGACAGCCTTGATAACGTCAAGCTTCTTAGCGCCGAAGTTCTTCAGAACGACGTCAAATTCGGTCTTCTCTTCAGCAGCGGGAGCAGCTGCGACAGCAGCGCCTGCAACAGCGACGGGAGCGGCGGAAACGCCGAACTCTTCCTCGATCGCCTTAACGAGTTCATTCAGTTCCAGAATGGAGAGACCCTTGATCGCGTCAAGGATCTGGGTGGTCTTTTCGGATGCCATTTTCATAATCCTCCGTAAAATAAATTAAATAATGTGTGCGGCTATGCCGCGGGGTTGAGGCTTACGCCTCGGCGGGAGCTGCGGCTTCCTCTGCGGGTGCCGGCTCGCCGTCTTTGTCGATGATCGCCTGGAGAGCGCGGCACAGACCGGAGAGCGGTCCCTGCAGGCTTCCGAGCATACGGGCAAGCAGAACTTCCTTCGGCGGGATCTCTGCGAGCTCTTCCACCGTCTTGGTGTCAACGACAGCGCCGTCCAGAATACCGCCGCGGATCGAGAAAGACTCGATCTTGTCTGCGTATTCCTTCAGGATCTTTGCGGGAGCGACCGGATCGTCATAGCTGAGAGCCAGAGCGTTCATACCGTTCAGCTGCGCCTTGATGTCCGACAGACCTGCTGCGTCGCAGGCACGGCCGATCAGGGTGTTCTTGATGACGGCATACTCGCAGCCGGCTTTGCGCATAGCGGCGCGGAGTGCGGTGTCATCGGCAACGGTGATTCCCGTGTAGGAAACCAGGACGCCGGACTGCGCACGGCCGAGCTTTTCGGTGAGCTCTGCTACAACGGCCTGCTTCTGCTCCAAAACTTTGGTGCTGGGCATGATGTGTTCCTCCTTTTGAGATTTGCTAATCGAAGGAAAAACAAAAGGTCTTTTCCGAAGACGGAAAAGACCACTTATCGCACAATTAGGGTGCTGTGTTCTCCTCGGCAGGAAAGCTTGCGCTTTTACCGTGAACCTGCTGTCTTTGGATTAGCGGGATTATTATAGCACGTTTTCCCCCTTTGTCAAGGGGTTTTTCATGTTTTTTCAAAAAAAATTGCAAAAAGTGGGTATCAGGGTTTCTTTTTGCCGCCTTCAGCGCGGATCTTCTCCCAGTACGCCTTCGCGCTCTGCTCCGTCTTGTTCTCGCCGTAGACGTAGTAGTGCCGGTCCTTCACGTCGTCCGGCAGGTAGCTCTGCGCCACCCAGTCGCCCGTGAAGTCGTGCGGATAGACGTAGCCCTTGAACAGCGGGCTCCGGAGGTGCGGGGGGATCTCGAGGCCTCGTCCGGCCTTGATGTCGGCTGCCGCCGCATCGAACGCCACGTAGGACGTGTTCGACTTCGGTGCCGTCGCCAGCATCACCGCCGCATTGACGAGCGGGACGCGCGCCTCGGGCAGACCAAGCTGCCGGGCACTCTCGACACAGGCGTAGGTGATCGCCGCCGCCATCGGGTACGCCTGACCGATGTCCTCCGACGCAATGACGAGCAGCCGCCGGCAGGCGGAAAGCATATCGCCGCCCTCAAGCAGCCGTGCGAGATAGAAGACCGCCGCGTCCGGATCGGAGCCGCGGATCGACTTCTGCAGGCAGGCAAGCAGGTCGTAATGCACGTCGTCGTGCCCGTCGAACTGCCCGGCATAGACGGACGGGATGAACTTCCGCACCGTTTCTGCCGTGATCTCGCGTTCGTCGTCGCCGCCGGCGGCGTACGCCACGGCGCTCTCGAGCATGGTCAACGAGCGGCGGACGTCGCCCGAGGCCATCTGCGCGACGGTACGGAGCGCCTCGTCGGTAACGGTGATGCCGTCGTCCGGGTGCTCGGCGAGGAGCGCCGGGACCGCGGCACGGAGCCGCGGCAGGAGTTCTTCCGGCTTCACCGGCTTGAACTCAAAGACGGAGCAGCGGGAGAGCAGCGCGTCGTAGACGTAGTAATACGGGTTCTCCGTCGTCGAGGCGATCAGCGTGATGCGGCCGTCCTCGATGTATTCGAGGAGCGATTGCTGCTGTTTTTTATTGAAATACTGGATCTCATCGAGGTAGAGCAAAATTCCGCCGGCACCCATGATGCCGCCGGTCTCCGCCGCGACGTCACGGACGTCGGCGAGCGACGCTTCCGTCGCGTTGAGGTGGCGCATCGTCATGCCGGACGCGGAGGCGATGATCGACGCAGCCGTCGTCTTGCCCGTCGCCGGAGGGCCGAAGAAGATCATGCTGGGGATCTGTCCGGAGGCGAGGATGCGGCGCAAAACGCCGCGCGGTCCGACGAGATGCGCCTGTCCGACCATTTCGTCGAACGTTTTAGGCCGGAGGCGGTCTGCCGCCGGCGCTCTTACCGTATACCGTTCTTCCACGATCTGCTCCTTTCGGAACGTTTTTTTCTTAATTATACACGAGCCGCCGGCGGTTTGCAAGACCTTCTTCGCTTCATACGGGGTATTCGAAGGCATATACTGTACCGAGACCACGCCGCACGGAGGGAATACGCCATGACGTACAGAGAAAACCGCACGGTCGGGCAGGTGACGGACATCTGCCTCCCCGTTTTCGAGCCGGAAGCAATCGGCCGGCCGCGGCAGCGCCGCCGCGAGGCGGCAGCCGCCGAAAGGCGGACACGCTTCTACGAAGCATTTGCCGCGGCCGTCACGGAGGAGACAGCGAGGCGCCGTTCAGAGGGGACGCACTGCCGGTGCAGGGTCTCCTTCACCGTTCGGGAGACAGGCTGGGGCACGGCCGTCGATGTGACTGTCACATTCCGCGCGCGGGGCGCACGGCCATCCTCGCGGGTACTGACGCACCTCTGGCGTGAAGATGTGCTCGTTTCTGACCGACACTTGTCGAAAAAGGCACGGAAGGATGCACATTCCTCTTGATTTTTTGCACGGAATTTGATAGAATGGTAGAAGAAATATTCCGCCGGCTCCTGCCGCGCGGCAAAATACGAATTACGGAAGGATGGATGTCCCGTGCCAAGCAACGAAATGCTGTCGCAGATCCGCGAAGCGGAGGCCGCCGCAGCGGCGCTCGTCGGGGAAGCCGAGGCAGAATCGGCCGCCCGTCTGGAAGCGGCAAAGGCGGAAGCCGCCGCTCGCGTCGAAAGCGCCGTGAGAGACGCCGAGGAAAAGGCCGCCGCCGCGACGCAGAAAGCGCACCGCGACGCTGACGAACTTCTCCGCGAAGCGGAAAAACAGGCACTCGAAGATGCGGACAAGCTCTCCGCGTCGGCAGACCGCAACATGGGGGAAGCCGTCCGGATCATTATCGGAGGCGTTGAGACCTTATGCCGGTAAACACGATGAAGAAGCTCTCCGTCGTGACGCTGACGAAGGAAACCGGCGATCTCATGCGCGCGCTGCAGAAGCTGCGCTGCGCGGATATCTGCCGCACGGCCGTCCCGCCGTCATCGGAGGACGAACGTGAACCCGCCGTCATTTACGACGAAGAACTGGCCGGTCTGCCCGCCGTTGACACGGCGGCGGAGACGACGGCTCTGAACGCGCACATAGCGGAGGTCGGCCGTGCCGCCGATTTCCTCGCGCGGTTTGAGACGAAGAAGAAGGGGCTCTTCACACCTGTTGAAGAGGTTTCCTTCGACGATTTCGTCGCAAACGACGAGGCAGCGGCAGAAGAGACCGTCCGCGAGGCGCTCGCGCTCGCGGCGCGATATGACGCCGCGGAAGCCGCCGCACGCGACACGGCGGCGGAACTGGCCGCACTCCGGCCGCTCGAAGCGTACCCGCTCGCGATCCCGGAGGACAAGACGGCCGCCACCGTGACGGTGGTCGGCACGCTCCCGTCGGGGACGGATGTACGCGCGGTGACGGACTCGCTCGACGGGCTCGCCGCCGTTCTCGAAAAGATCGCACCGGTGGACGGCGGGACTGCCGTCGCCTGCACCGCCTATCACGGCGACGCGGACGAAACGCTCCGCGTTCTGACCGCCTGCGGCTTTGTCAAGTCGGCGCTCCGCGCCGGGGCGGAGGACGGCTTTGCCGCCGGCCGCGTCGCCGCGCTGGAAGCGGCGCTGAAAGAAAAAGAAGACGAACTCGACCGGCTCCGTGCCGAAGCGTCCGACCTTTCCCAGAAGCTTCCGCTCGTCCGGACGCTGGCGGACAAGCTGGACACCGACGCGGCACGGCTCGGCGCGACCGAGCGCGTGAAGCGCACGGAGAAGACCGTTCTTCTGACGGCGTGGATCCCCGCGGCGGCACAGCAGGAAATTTCCGATATGCTCGCGGCGCGCGGTGATGCTTACGAGATCACCGATCCCGCGCCCGGCGAGGAAGCGCCGATCCAGCTCTCGAACAACCGCTTCGCGTCGAACTTCGAGCCGGTGCTCGCGATGTATTCCCTGCCGAGATACGGCACGTACGATCCGACGTTCGTGATGAGCATTTTCTACATGCTGATCTTCGGACTGATGTTCGCGGATGCCGGGTACGGTGCCCTGCTCTCGCTCGGCTGCTTCCTCATCATCAAGTTCATGAAGCCGCGCGGCTCCATGAAATCGTTCATGATGATGTTCGGCCTCTGCGGGCTCTCGTGCACGTTCATGGGCATTTTGTTCGGCAGTTACTTCGGCAACCTGCCGTCCACGCTCGCCACGACGTTCCGCGGCAGCGAAACGTGGATAAAGCCGCTGCTGTTCGACCCGATGAACGGGCAGGGGCCGATGTATTTCCTCATCATCTCGCTCGTCGTCGGTGCGATCCACCTGTCCGCCGGTCTCGTCATCAAGATGATCATTCTCTGGAAGAGCGGCGACCGCTTCGGCGCGATCGTTGACGTCGGCTCGTGGCTCGTCATCTTCCTCGGCATCGGGGTGTACATTCTCCTTGCCATGGTGATCGGTGTCAGCGGACTTGCCGGCATCATCATCGCCGGGATCGGCGCGCTCACGATCGTCGCGACCGCCGGCCGCGCCGAGAAAAACCCCGTCATGAAATTTCTCAAGGGGCTGCTCGGGCTTTACGGCATCGTCGGGTACGCGTCCGACCTGCTCTCCTACTCCCGCATCCTGTCGCTCTGTCTTGCGTCGGCCGTCATCGCCAACGTGGTCAACCTGCTCGGCACGCTTCCCGGTCCCGGCTTCGGCAGCGTCGTCGGGCTGCTCATCGCGTCGCTCCTCGGCCACACGCTGAACATGGCGCTGAACCTGCTCGGCACGTTCGTCCACACGAGCCGTCTGCAGTACATCGAATTCTTCGGCAAATTCTATGAGGACGGCGGGCGCGCCTTCGAGCCGCTCACGCCGCACTCCAAACACGTCGTATTCAAATAAAAAACAACCCAAAAATAAAGGAGAAACAGTCATGACTTTCAGTGAACTTCTCAACTCGCTTTTCACCGGCACCAACCTCGCCATTCTCGGCGCGGCTCTCGCAACGATCCTTTCCGGCATGGGCTCCGCCAAAGGCGTCGGCATCGTCGGCGAGGCGGCTTCCGCCATGCTGATCGAAGACCCCTCCAAATTCGGTAAATCCATGGTGCTCCAGGCGCTTCCGGGCTCCCAGGGCATTTACGGCTTCGTCACCGCGCTCATGATCGTCATCAAGATCGGTCTGTTCTCCGGCAACGTCGCCGAGCTGACTGTCGCCGAGGGCATGTACCTCCTCGCCGCTTCGCTCCCGATCGCCATCGTCGGTTATTTCTCCGCGATCAAGCAGGGCCGCGTCGCAGCAGCCGGCATCTCCCTCATCACCAAGCGTCCGGGCGAACTCGGCAAAGCCATCACCTCCGCCGCGCTCGTCGAGACCTACGCCATCTTTGCGCTGCTCGTTTCTCTGTTGCCCGTCATTTTCTTCTGATCGCGCCGCATCCCGCCCCCAAACAAAGCAAAGGAAGCGTGACACATGAACAATCTTGATCTGATCGTGCAGAAGATCCGCACGGAGGCCGAAGAAAAAGCGGCCGGGTGCCGTGCGCGGACGGATGCCGAAATCCAATCGCTCCTCGACGCGGCGGATAAGGAAGCGGCCGAAAAAGCCGCCGCCATTACCGCTGCCACCGACGCAGAATGCCGGCGGATCGCCTCCCGCGCCGAATCCGGCGCCGTGATGGGCCGCCGCGAAATGCTGCTCCGGGCAAAGGTCAAAAAACTCGAGGACGCGTTCGGCCGTGCCGAAGCGTCGCTCACCGAGCTGTCCGCCGAGGAATACACCACCCTTCTGGCGGGGCTTCTCGCCGGCGCCATGCTGGAACGCCTCGGCAGTGTCGAACACCTCGTCGAGACCTACGGCGAGACCGAGTCGGCGGAAACGCCCGTCTTCGAGGCCGTCTTCAATGAAAAAGACCGTGCCGCCGTCGGCGACGCCGTGTGCCGCGAGGCGGTCAGCCGGCTCGGCAAGGCGGAGCCGCGTTTCAAGAGGACGCATCTCTCCGTATCCGAAAAAACGGCCGCCATTGCCGGCGGTGTGATCCTCCGCTACGGCGACATCGAGACCAACTGCTCGCTCGCGTCGCTGCTCGGAAACGTCCGCACCGACCGTGAAGCCGACGTGCTCCGCGCGCTTTTCCCCGTGAAAGAGTAATCCCTGCCCGTCTCGACCGCGAGACAGAAAGGCGTACATCCATGCTGAAAGACACCGATTATACGTTTGCCTCGATCCGCGTCCGCGCCGCCGAGGGCAAGGGCACGCCGAAGGAACGGCTCGCGCATCTGACCGCGGCCTCATCGGCAGAGCAGCTCCGTGCTGCCGTCCTTGACTTCACGGACGTGTTGCCGGACGAACCGCTCGAAGCGGCGCTCCGGCGGGCGCTCGACGAGGCGGCGGCGCTCCTTCGCGACGCCGTGGACGATATCGCCCCCTATCGGTTTTTGTTTTACCCCTATGATTGCTGCAACATCAAGATCGCGCTGAAAAACGCGATCCGTCCGTCCGCCGCGGCGGAGGAAATGTTCACGTTCGGCACCGTCGCGCCTGAGGAAGTTCTCCGTGCCGTCAAGGCGCGGGATTGGAAAGTTCTGCCGCAGCACATGGCGTCTGCCGCCGCCGAGGCGATCGCAGCCGCAGAAGCGGGCGACACCCGCGGGATCGATCTTCTCCTCGACAAGGCGTGCTTCGCCGATATGCGCGACAACGTGCGGGAAAGCGGCGTTCCGTTCTTCCTCGATTATGTTGCCGCGAAAGCAGACGCGACCAACGTTCTCTCCGCGATGCGGCTCTCCCGCCTCGGGATGCAGAACACCGCCGCAGTATCCTTCTTCTCCCGTGCATTCGTGCCGGGCGGTACGATGCCGGAAGACGCGTTTCTCGCCTCCGACGGCACGCTGGCTGACGGCGAAACTCTCGCCGAGCGCAGTCCCGTCTCTCTCCGCGATGCGGTGAAGAAGATCGCCGCGGATAATCTCTCCGCGGGCGACGCGGAACACCTCCTCGACGACGCGCGTGAAAAACTGCTCGCCGCCGTCCGGACAAAGCCGTTCGGCCCCGAGATCCCCGCCGTCTTCTTCCTGACACGCGAATGCGAGATCCAGGCGGCACGCCTCCTCGCGGCTGGCTTCCGTGCCGGACGCCCGAGGGAAGAAACGGAAAGAAAGGTGCGTGTGCAGTATGTCTGAGATCGGCATCATCGGCGAGCGCGACCGCGTGCTCTGCTTCATGGCCGCCGGCTTCACCGTCTACGAGGCGTCTCCGGACGACACCGAAAAAGCGGAGAAAACGCTCCGCGAAGCAGCCGAACGGTCAGCCATCCTCTTCATCACGGCAACACTTGCCGAGGCGCTCCACGACAGCGTCGCGCGGTATGACCATGCAGCGACCCCCGCCATCATTCCCCTGCCCGAATCGGGCGGCGGACTCGGCACGGCGGCCATGAAACGGGCCGTCGAACGCGCCGTCGGCGCGGATATCGTCTTCCGCGACTGAGAATATGAGATAAAGGAATGAGTATTATGGTAGAAGGAAAAATCGTTAAAATATCCGGCCCGCTGGTCATCGCAGAGGGCATGCGGGAAGCCAATATGTTCGACGTCGTCCGCGTCGGTGAAGGCCGCCTCATCGGCGAGATCATCGAAATGCACGGCGACCGCGCCTCCATTCAGGTCTATGAGGAGACCGCCGGCCTCGGCCGCGGCGACAAGGTCGTATCGACCGGCGCCCCCCTGTCCGTCGAACTCGCCCCCGGCCTCGTATCCAACATCTACGACGGCATCCAGCGCCCGCTGGAGGAGATGTTCCGCGTCAGCGGTCCGAACATCGGCCGCGGCATCGATCTGCCCGCCGTCAACCGTTCGAAAAAGTGGACGTTCGTCCCGACGCTGAAGATCGGCTCGCCCGTCGTTCCGGGCACGATCATCGGTTACGTCGATGAGACGGAAGTCATCAAGCACCGGATCATGATCCCGATGGGCGTCTCCGGCACGCTCGCCACGATCAGCGCCGGCGACTACACCGTCGAGGAGACCGTCGCCACCGTCAAGGATAAGGACGGCGACATCCACCGCATCTCCATGCTCCAGCGCTGGCCCGTGCGCCGCGCGCGCCCCTACGCGCAGAAGCTCGCTCCGTCCGAACCGCTGATCACCGGTCAGCGGAACGTGGACACGATGTTCCCGATCGCCCGCGGCGGCACCGCCTGCATCCCGGGCCCGTTCGGCTCCGGCAAGACCGTCGTGCAGCACCAACTCGCGAAGTGGAGCGCCGTCGATCTCGTCGTCTACATCGGCTGCGGCGAACGCGGCAACGAGATGACAGATGTTCTCCGTGAATTCCCGGAGATCATCGACCCGCGCACCGGCAAATCGCTGATGCAGCGCACCGTTCTGATCGCCAACACGTCCGATATGCCCGTTGCGGCGCGCGAAGCGTCGATCTACACCGGCATCACGATCGCGGAATACTACCGCGACATGGGCCTTGCCGTCGCCATCATCGCCGACTCGACCTCCCGCTGGGCGGAAGCGCTCCGCGAGATGTCCGGCCGACTCGAAGAAATGCCCGGCGACGAGGGCTATCCCGCTTACCTCACTTCCCGTCTGGCGCAGTTCTACGAACGCGCCGGTGACGTCGTCTGCATCGGCGGCGACGAGCGCCGCGGCTCTCTGTCCGCGATCGGCGCCGTATCGCCTCCCGGCGGCGACATTTCCGAGCCGGTCTCCCAGGCAACGCTCCGCATCGTCAAGGTCTTCTGGGGTCTTGATTCCGCGCTTGCCTACCGCCGGCACTTCCCTGCCATCAACTGGCTGACCTCGTACTCCCTCTACAAAGACCGTCTCGCGCCGTGGTACGCCGAGAACGTCACGAAGGACTGGAGCGAGACCGCCGCCGAGGCGTTCCGCATTCTCCAGGAAGAATCGTCCCTCAACGAGATCGTCCAGCTCGTCGGTATCGACGCGCTCTCGCCGGAAGACCGGCTGACGCTTGAAGTTGCCCGTTCGCTCCGCGAGGACTTCCTCCAGCAGGACGCGATGAGCGACGACGACTGCTACACGCCGCTCCCGCAGCAGCATGCGCTTCTCTCCCTGATCCTCTCCGTCCGCACGGAGGCCACCGCCGCGATCCGGCAGGGCGCCGACATCCAGCAGATCGCCGACATGCGCGTCTGGGAGAAGATCGGCCGCGCGAAGGCCGTGTCCGACGACGAATATGAAACCGCTTACGCCGTGATCCGCGATGAGCTCAAGGCAGAGCTTACCGCACTCATTCCCGCATAAGGAGGTACCGGAAGATGATTAAAGAATACAGAACGATCGAAGAAGTCGCCGGCCCTCTGATGCTGGTACGCAAGGTCGACGGCGTCAAATACGACGAGCTCGGCGAGATCGAGCTGCCCTCCGGCGAAGTGCGGCGCTGCCGCGTGCTCGAGGTCAACGGCTCGAGCGTCCTCGTCCAGCTCTTTGAAAGCTCCGCGGGGCTCAACCTCGCGAACTCCCGCGTGCGCTTCTCCGGGCACGGCATCCGGCTCAGCGTCTCGAAAGACATGCTCGGCCGCGTCTTCTCCGGCATGGGCGAGCCCATCGACGGCGGCGCGCGGATCCTTCCCGAGGCAACGCCCGACATCAACGGCACGCCGATCAATCCCGCCGCACGGAACTACCCTTCCGAATTCATCCAGACCGGCGTCTCCACGATCGACGGTCTGAACACGCTCGTCCGCGGGCAGAAACTTCCGATCTTCTCGGGCTCTGGTCTGCCGCACGCCAACCTCGCCGCGCAGATCGCCCGGCAGGCGACCGTTCGCGCCGCGGACGGTGAAGAAAGCGCGCCGTTCGCCGTCGTCTTCGCCGCGATCGGCATCACGTTCGAGGAAGCCGACTTCTTTGTCTCCGACTTCCGCAAGACGGGCGCGATCGACCGCACCGTCATGTTCATCAACCTCGCGTCCGATCCCGCCATCGAGCGTATTTCCACGCCGCGTATGGCGCTGACCGCCGCCGAATACCTCGCGTTTGAGTGCGGAATGCACGTGCTCGTCATCATGACCGACATCACGAACTACGCCGAGGCACTCCGCGAAGTCTCCGCCGCGCGCAAGGAAGTCCCCGGCCGCCGCGGTTATCCCGGATACCTCTACACCGACCTTGCGACAATGTACGAGAGAGCCGGGCGGAAAGTCACCTCCGAGGGCTCGATCACGATGATCCCGATTCTGACGATGCCCGAGGACGACAAGACGCACCCGATTCCCGACCTGACCGGCTACATTACCGAGGGACAGATCATCCTCTCCCGTGAGATGTACCGCAAGAACTATATGCCGCCGGTGGACGTTCTGCCGTCGCTGTCCCGTCTGAAGGACAAGGGCATCGGCAAGGGCAAGACGAGAGAAGACCACTCCGGCACGATGAACCAGCTCTTCTCGAGCTACGCGCGCGGCCGCGAGGCCAAGGAGCTCATGGTCGTTCTGGGCGAAGCCGCCCTCACGCCGACCGACCGGCTCTACGCGAAGTTCGCCGACGAATTCGAGGCGCGGTACATCAACCAGGGCTTCTATGAAAACCGCACGATCGAGCAGACGCTCGACCTCGGCTGGGAACTGCTGCACATTCTTCCGCGCTCCGAAATGAAGCGCATCAAGCCCGCGATCCTCGATAAATACTGGCCCGAGGAAGCGTAAACCAAGCGAAAGGACGGTGATGCACCGTGGCAGAGATCAAAGTCAACCCCACCCGCATGGAGCTGAAAAAGCTGAAAGGCCGGCTGGCCACGGCACGCCGCGGACATAAGCTGCTGAAAGACAAGCGGGACGAGCTGATGAAGCAGTTTCTCGACATCGTGCGCGAGGCGAAAGTCCTGCGCGAGCAGCTGAACGACCGCTTCTCGATGATCGACGCGCGGTTTGCCGCCGCGGCGGCGACGAGCGACAGCCGGATGCTGACCGAGGCGCTGATGCTCCCTGGGCGGCAGGGCAAGCTGACCGTCTCGACGCGCAACGTCATGAGCGTGAACGTCCCCGTGTTTCATTATGAAGCGCCGGACGCCGGCACGGAAGGCGGCCTCAACTACGGTCTTGCGTTCACGTCCGGCGAGCTCGACGACGCGGTCGCGGCGCTGACCGACGCGACGGACGAGCTGATCCGGCTCAGCGAGCTCGAAAAAGCGGCGCTGATGCTCTGCGATGAGATCGAACGGACACGCCGGCGCGTCAACGCCCTCGAATACATCATGATCCCGCAGTACGAAACGGCGATCCGCTCCATCACGATGAAGCTGGACGAGAACGAGCGCGGCAACACGTCGCGTCTCATGAAGGTCAAGGACATGATGCTCGCCGAGGAGATCGCCAAGCGCAAGGCGCAGAGCGGCGACGCGGACGAGGACGAAGAATAACTTAAGCAAAGCAAAAAAGCACGGCTCTGAGGAGCCGTGCTTTTGTTATGCAGTCATCTGAATATCACGAGAAAAAGTATGCGAGGAAAGCGTCGCTCTCCGGCGTAAACGTAAGCGTGCCGTTCCAGAATGTCGAAACGCTGACCGTTCCCGGTGTCAGTCCCTCGTAGCTCCGGAGGACCGTCCGCATCTCTGCAAGGGTAACAAACGGCGCCTCCATGACTTCTTCCTCCGTTTTCAGCCGGTTCGTGCCCGGAAGAACGGTGAACACCTCGGTGCCGTCCGCATAGACCGCGTAATAAACCTCGAGCCCTTTCATTGTGCCGCACGAGAACAGCTCCGGATAGAGTTCGCGGAGTTCCTTCTCCGTCCGACCTTCGTCGTCCGGGATCTCGATCACGGGATCCGGGATCCGGGAGATCGGTCTTTCTACGGGAGTGGTCGTAGGAACGGTTTCCTCGGGCGCGGTCGTGTCGCCGCCGTCCGTCTTGTTCAGATAATAATACCCGTTCAGAAGCGAGAAGGTGTAGCGGTCGAGATCGACGTAGTCGCCGAGCCGGTCGCGGAGCCCTTCAAACTCCCCTCTCGTCAGAAGAAGCGCAAAATGCGAATCCGTGATGCAGTAGACGGTGTAGCCCGCTTCGAGCAGCGCCGAAACGTCGGGCTCCGGCGTCGGGTACGCCGCGAGGTAAGCGTTATCAAAAGCACGTTCTTCGTTTTTTGCCACGTCGATCGCTTCTTTGCAGGCGATGGACGCCGCGTCCA
>JAKSPV010000110.1 GCA_024404475.1 Clostridia bacterium
GGCGGCGGTGTCGCGTGTAGCGCGTGGGCGGGCGGCGCGGTCTACGACGGCGGGTCGGGGCGCCTGCAGATGGTGGATGTTTGAGAGAGGAATGTGAATAAAAAAAGACTTTGCCTTTCCGGGCAAAGTCTTTTCGTTTTTGATCGGTCGATTGGCGTGCTCCGCGCATTTACGGCATATACGTCTTGCTCGGCCCGTCGAAATTCTCCGGCATCATGAACGGCTTCAGAAAGTTGATCGTGAACTGCACGCCCCACTGCCCGAGCTTGCCGCGCCACGGCTCCGAGTGCGGCTCGATCGAGAGCATTCCGTCGTAGCCGTGCACGTAGAGCATATTGAACCACGCGCCCCAGCGGATGTCGTCCAGTCCCGCCGGCGGATCGTAGTAGCAGACGCCGCCCGCGTACGTCGTTCCTTTGACGTGCACGTGATAGAAGCGGTCGCCCCAGTCGCGCATCTCGCGCAGGTATTCCTCACCGTGCCCGAAGTGGCGGTGGATCGAGTGCGACGCGTCGTACTTGATGCCGAGCTCGGGAAGCTGGTTGTGCACGACGCTCCACGCTTTGTCGTCAAAAATGATGTTGCCCCAGTCGCAGTTGTAGGTGGCGAGCTTGACGCCGCGCGCCTTCGCGTAGTCGAGCAGCCCGGCGAAATATTCCGCCGCGACCTTGTAGTTGTCGAGCATCGGGATATTCTTCGCGCGGTTCATGCCGACGTTGACGACCGGGCAGGAAAGAGCGGCGGCAAGGTCGATGATGTTGTGGTCGTGCTGGAGAGCGGCGGCGACGACCTTGCCGTCGTCATCCACGCGCGTCTCGCCCCAGCGGCCGATCGAGCCGCAGTGCACGTCGTACTTTTCGAGATTGCGGCGGATCTCGGGCTCCTTTGCCAGAACCTCCGAACTGTCGTAGTTGTGATTGATGCAGAACTCCACGCCCCATAGACCGAAGTCGCTGACGTTTTTGATGGACGCCTCGTCCCATCCGTTGATCATACCGAGTTTCATGGAAAAATCCTCCCCAGAAAAATCTTGTTTTCATTCTACCACGCGCCGTCCGGCAAGTCAACCGGCGAGGGGAAAAAGAACGCGCAAAATCTCGGAAAACGGCTTTACTTGCCGAAAGTTTTATGGTACAATACGGGAAGAGAATGACAGCCGCCTCGCGTCGCTCCGGCGTGACAAATCATGCGGCCGTCCGAGGTAATGAAATGGCACATGACACCGTGTTAAAAACCGTGTCGCCGGAGTCCGTCGGCATCCCGTCGGAGGCGATCACGGCGTTCGTCCGCCGCGTCAAGGAGTGGAAACTCCGGGAGCACAGCCTGATCGTGCTTCGCCACGGCGATATCTGCGCGGAGGGCTACGCGCCCGTTTCGGGTGAGGACAAACTCCACCGCATGTATTCGGTCAGCAAGACTTTCGTGACGGCAGGCATCGGCCGGCTGATTTTTGAGGGCAAACTGCATCTGGACGATAAAGTCGTCGATTATTTTCCCGATAAGATCAAGGGTCCGATCCCGCAGGAACTCGCCGAGACGACGGTCAAGCATCTGCTCATGATGGCGACGCCGCATACCGACGGTACATACAACTGGTCGCCGGAGTGCACCAACTGGACGAACGATTTCTTTACCGCGCCCTGCACGCACGTGCCCGGCACGATCTTCCGCTATGACACGTCCGGCACGTATATTCTGAGCGTCCTTGTCGAGCGCCTCTCCGGCAAGCCGATCCTCGAATACCTCAAAACGACGATCTTTGCCGATGCCGGCTTCTCGAAGGACGCATGGTGCGTCCAGGCACCGGAGGGCAACTCCTGGTGCGGCAGCGGCGTCATGTGCACGTCCCGCGACCTCGCCAAACTCGCCATCATCTTCCAGAATGGCGGCAGATGGAACGGCGAGCAGGTCCTTCCCGAGGACTTCGTCCGCGAGGCGACTTCCTGCATGATCGACAATAATTTCAGGGGCCGCGCCGAGAACTGCATCGAGGGCTACGGCTACGGCTATTTCGTGTGGCGCACGTGGCGCGGCGGCTATGCCTTCTGGGGCATGGGCGACCAGTTCGCCGTTACCGTCCCCGATAAGGACATCATCCTGATCGCCACCGCCGACAATCAGGGATCGCCCTGCGCCGCTCCGAACCTCCTTGAAGCGTTCTGGGACTGCGTTGTCGATAAGGCGACCGACGGCCCGCTGTCCGAGAATCCCGCGGCGCTCGCCGAGATGCAGCACGAGATCGGCGATCTGCCGCTCCCGATCATCGACGGCGACGCTCACTCGCTCATCGAGCCCGAGATCGACGGCCGTGTTTACCGCGCCACGAGACCGAACGAAATGGGTATCACGGAGTTTTCGTTCCGCTTCTTCGGCGAATGGGGCGAATTCCATTACACGAACGCAAGAGGCCCGAAGGTCATCCGTTTCGGTCTCGGCAGATACGAGGACGGCACGCTGCAGGAATCCTATTCCGGCGCGCGCATCCACGAGCCCTGCGACCACGAGTATAAGACGACTGCCTGCGCGGTGTTCGTCGAGCCGCATAAGCTCGTCCTCCGCTGCGACGTGGTGGACTGGTATTTCGGCAACTTCACCGCGACGTTCGGCTTCAAGGGCGACGCCTGCGGCTACCGCATGGTGAAGAACGCCGAGGACTTCCTTCGTGATTATTTCGGTTGGGGCGAAGGCCTCGCCGAGGGGGTGAACGTATGACAAGAGATCCGTTTCTGACTTATAAGACGCCGGAAGAGACCGGCGTTGCGAGTGCGAATATCACCGACTTCATTCTCGATCTCGGCGAGCACGATATGAACATCCACAGCTTCATGCTCCTGAAAGACGGCGCCGTCATCACCGAGGCGTACTACAAGCCGTTCGATGAGACGTCGAAGCACCGGATGTATTCGATGACCAAGTCCTTCACGGCGCTGGCGATCGGACTGCTCCAGGATGAGGGCAAGCTGAACATCAACGACAAAGTCATTTCCTATTTCCCGGAATACGTCAGCGGCGACGTCGATCCGTACATGGCGGACGCAACGATCCGCGACCTATTGATGATGTCCTCCCCGCAGTCCTACACGACCTACGGTAAGGACGATCCGGACTTCATCGGCACGTTCTTCGCGACGAGACCGAGCCACGAGCCGGGGACGATCTTCAGCTACGATACCTCCGCCTCCGACGTTGCGGCGGCGCTCGTCGATAAGCTTGCCGGCAAGCCGATGCTGGAGTACATGAAAGACCGGATGCTCCGCGAGATGGGCTTCTCCGAGGACGCCTTCACGATCAAGACGCCCGAAGGCGGCTCGAGCGGCGGCAGCGGCCTGATCTGCACCGTGCGCGACCTCGCCAAGGTCGGCCAGATGCTCCTCGACGGCGGCAAGTGGAACGGCAAGCAGGTGCTCTCCGAGGCGTACGTCAAGGAGGCGACCGCGAAGCAGGAGGACAACAACTTCACCTGGCAGGTCGCGGACGTCACCGCGTCCCGCGGCTACGGCTATTTCATCTGGAGAACGTATAAGAATTCCTATTCTTTCCTCGGCATGGGCGAACAGTTCGTCACCGTGATCCCGGACAAGAACATGGTCTTCGTCGCCGTGAGCGATAACCAGTACAGCTCTTCTTCCAGCTCGATGATCATGCAGATGCTGTACCGCCACATCGTCGATAAGGTCGAGGACGGCCCCGTGCCGGTCGATACGATCGAGCGCGACACGCTCGACACGATCCTTGCCGACCTCTCGATCCCTGTGCCGAACGGCGAGGATACCTCTCCGCGTATGCACGAGTGGAGCGGTGTCACCTACAAGATGAACGACAACACGATGGGCATTACCTCGATGCGCTTTACGTTCGGTGAAAAGGAAGGCCTCTGGGAGTACGACACCGTCCGCGGCAAGCGCTCGATCCGCTTCGGCTACGGTGAGTTCATCGTCGGCGAGCTGAACGAGCCGCATTACATCGGCCGTCAGTTCGGCGGACAGGTCGGCAAACCGTATAAGGAGACCTCCGCCGGCGTCTGGGTGCGCGACAACCACCTCATGATCCGGCTCGAAGTCATCGACATCCATACGGGCAACTCGACGCTTCAGTTCGTCTTCTCCGACGACGGCCGCATTTCTGTCTACGGCGTCGCGCAGGCGGAATATTTCCTCCGCGAGTA
>JAKSPV010000111.1 GCA_024404475.1 Clostridia bacterium
CGAGACGGAAGCGCCCATCGTTGACAATTTCAGCAAGGCGTTCACCGAGCTCGGCCTCACGATGGGTTACGCATCCGGTCACGGCAACAACCAGACGCGGATCGCCTACACGTCCTCGGGCGTTTACGTTTCCTGCCCGACCGACGACTTTGATTCCGACTACGATCCGTATGCCAAAATGAATATGTACGGTTCGAACTACGTTCTTTACGTGATCCGGCCGGACGGCACGAAAGAGTTGCTGGTGCAGGACAAGATGTTCTGGGTCGATGCCGGCACCACGACGAACGTCATGGTGGATAAGAATGAAGACATCTGGGTCGTGACCTCGTGGGACGAGGGCTCGAAGCATTATCCGATGATCGCGTGGCACTACGACGTATCGGAAGACAAGGTGACGAAGTACGAAGAGATGGGCTTCGTCGCCAAGGGCGGCTCCTACGGCAAGCCCTATTACATCATGGACACGGTCAACAATAAGATCTATCTTGTCACGTTTGCATGGACAGGATACGGCCGCATCATGTGGACGACGTTCGACATCGAAACGAAAACGTGGGATAAAAACCTCAAATGCCAGAGAGCGCCTTGCTCCTGCTGCTACCACTTCGGCTATCCGGACGGCAAGGGCGGCTTCTACTTCGTGACGTCCCGCACGGTGGACAACATGAACACCGCCTCCAACATTGAAGGCATGAACGTCCAACAGGCGATGAACAAGTTCCAGAACCGCAGGGCGATCGATGTTAACCAGGTTTGGGACGAGACGTATCTGTTCTATATTCCCGACCCATCGACCGATACTTTCTATTGCACTTCTTTCGGCCCTGCGGAGTACGACGTGGAAAAAGGCATTTATCCGCTGCTCGTCAACCGGGAGAGCGACGTCTATCTCAATGAAGACACCGGCCTCTTCTACGTGCTCCGTGAGGAGGAGGACTGCGGGCGGATCGGTCGGCACATGATGCTCTACATCTTTGACACGAACGGGCGCGTGGGCGAGCTTTCCGACGACAACATCTTCCCGATGATCTGCAAGAAGGAAGTCTCGTTCAGCTACGGCGTCGGCGTCCATTATTTCCCGCGCATGGTGAAAGACCTCGAGGGCAACCTCTACATCGTCGTCGGGACGGAGCGTGCCGGCGAGATCGAGATCTGGCGTGCGACCGACGAGATCGGCTCCGAATACGAATTCGTCTATACCGGCGGCGTCGATGAGTATTACAATGATAAGCGATACAGCGAGTGGCGGAGCCTCATTTCCGCTACCAACCGGAACAATTCGACGGCTTCTGATACGATCTACTTCCTCTACGAATGTGATTACGGCTGGGAGAGCTTCTCCATTGACTTTGCCGCGCTGCGCGCAAAATACGGCCTGTGAAAATAACGAAAAGGAGACTACAATTATGAAACGAATCATTTCCGCTTTCCTCGCACTCGTTCTCGCGGCACTCTGCCTCGCGGCAGTCGGCTGCACGCCCGCTGACAATCCCGACGTTCCCGGCACGAGCAACGTCCCCGCGACGACGGCGCCGATCGAACAGCCCGATCCCGACGTGCCCGGCTACAACTACGTTCTGAACGGCGGCACCGCCACGATCACCGGTTACACCGGCGAAGACAAGGATCTTGTCATCCCGAAGTACGCCGGCGGCGTACCTGTCACGGCGATCGCCGACACGGCGTTCACCAACAACCACGTGATCGAATCGGTCACGATCCCCGGCACGGTCACGAACACCGGCATGATGTCCTTCTTCGGCTGCACGGCGCTCAAAAAGGTCGTCCTCGGCGAGGGCATCACGTCGGTCGCACGCGGCAGCTTCAACGAGTGCAAAGCACTCGAAGAGATCGTCTTCCCCTCGACGCTTTCGTTCATTGACGACGTGGCGTTCCAGGGCGCCGCTTCGCTGACCTCCGTTTCATTCCCCGAAGCGCTGCACCGCGTCGGCTACCGCGCGTTTGCGAACAGCGGCCTTGTCGACGTCGTTCTCCCGGCGAACTGTACGATCATTGACGGCGGCGTTTTCGCGGGCTGTGCTTCGCTGAAGAGCTGCGTCTTCCTCGGCTCCTTCACCGGCCTCTCGCAGGATATGTTCCGCGAGTGCCAGGCGCTCGAGAGCGTTAAGCTCCCGGCGGAGGTCTCGACGCTCGGTGAGTATGCGTTCTACCGCTGCACGTCGCTGAAAGAACTTGACGCCGGCATGACGAATTACTTCTGCAATTACTCCCTCTGGGGCTGCACGAGTCTGGAAGCCGTCTATCTCCACACGACGAAGATGGACCGCATCTGCAACCGTGTCTTCGCGTTCGTCCCGAACCTCAAAAACATCTACTACGCCGGCACGATGGAGTCCTGGACGGGCATGCGCCGCATCGACGACTGGAACGAGTCCCTGCCCGGCATCACGATCAACGCCGACTGGCAAGGGTGAGGGGATGCGCCGGAGGACTTTGCAAAGGCCCCCTGGACCCGGAACGACGCCGCGTGTAGTGCAAACCGCACGGCAGCTTCCGTCGTTCTTCGAATATTGCCGCAAGCGGCAATATTCCCAGATATAGCTATTTCCGGCATCACCAATATAGAAACTGCATCCTCGCTGGGGTGCAGTTTTTTATTTGGGTGCGCTCCCGTGCAGTTGTCTGCACAAAACAAAAAGGCCTGCACTGTCGTTGTGCAGGTCTCTGTATTGGCAAGGTCGAAAACCTTTTCAAGGTTTTCGGGGTGTGGGGGACTTTGCAAAGTCCCCCGCGTCAATTTTCTCTTCCCAAAGTGCAAAAAATGTGGTATACTGTCACCGAAAGGAGGCGATCCCGTGTCAAAAACGAAAAAAGGAACGCCGCGGCTTCTTCTGCCGCTGCTGGCGGCCGCGGTGCTGTTCGTCCTGCCCGTCGCGGGGCTGTTCGCGTACGTCTTTTTCGCCGATATCGATTTTCTGCCGTGGGCAGTCCTCGGCGCGATGTTCCAGGCGCTCGTGACGTTCTTTGCGCTGCTCGTGATCGCGCTCCGGCGCTCGCTCCGCAAGACGCTTTACGCTTACCGGAACATCATGCTGATCGCGCTCGTCCTCTTCATCGGCGCGTTTATCGCCGCGATGCTCGTCTTCTTCGTCCGCACGGCAGGCGGCTTCTCCGCCGCGGCGCTCTATGAGCAAGTCATCTCGTTCCCGCGGCGCTTCTCCTACTGGGCCGTGTTCGTTCTCTCGGCGCTCTGCGTCCTCGTCGGCATTTCCAACGTCGCGCTGATGTGCCGCGAGGGCTTCCGCCCGAAGAACGCGCTCAGTCTGCTCGTCGCCGCGCTCTACATCGGCGGCACGTTCGTCGTCTACTGGCTCTCCGACCTCGTCGAAAACAAGCTTCTCGCCGGCTCGGCGCTCGCCTCGTCGTCCGGCTTCGTCTTCGTCAAGACGGCACTGCCGCTCTTTTTGCTGCTTCTTCTCTGCTACTTTGAATGCATCCTCGCCGGCACGGCGGTCATGGGCTGGCTCGCGGCACGGCAGGTGCCCGGCTACGACAAGGATTTCATCATCATCCTCGGCTGCTCGATCGACCGGCGCGGCGGGCTTCTGCCGCTGCTCAAAGGCCGCGTCAACCGCGCGATCCACTACGCGTGGGATCAGGAGATCGCCTCCGGCAAGCCGCTGAAATACGTGCCGTCCGGCGGGCAGGGTCCGAATGAGGTCATGAGCGAGGGCTCCGCGATGGAGCTGTACCTCCTGACCCGCGGCGCGGAACCGGACGAGGTCTTCCCGGAGAAAGAATCGCGCACGACATACGAAAACATGCGCTTCTCGAAGCGGATCATCGACGGACTGAAACCGGACGCGAAGATCGCCTTCGCGACGACGAACTACCACATGCTCCGCAGCGGGATCATCGCGCAGCAGTGCGGGATCGACGCCGAGGGCATCGCCGGGCAGACGAAATGGTACTTCTGGCCGAACGGTTTCATCCGCGAGTTCTTCGCCATTCTGAAAATGCACGTCCGCGTGCACGCCGCCGCCGCGGCGGTGATCGCCGCCGGATCGGTCCTCGTCGGGCTCTTCGCCGCCTCGGGGATGCTGTAAACCCATACAAAAAGCCGGGCTTTTCAGCCCGGCTTTTCCGTTATACCGTATTCAGGAGAACATGGCCTCGAAGTCCGCGGCGGTGAGACCGGTC
>JAKSPV010000112.1 GCA_024404475.1 Clostridia bacterium
CCCGGAGAGGGGGGATCGGCATGACAGACGAAGAAGTGCTGCGCGTCGCACGCGCGGTGCGCCGGCGGTACCGGACGCGCGAGCCGTTCACGCTCGCGGCGGCGGCGGGAGTGAACGTCCGCTGCGCGGATTTCTGCTCGCTCCGCGGGCTGTACACCGTGATCCTCGGCAACGCGTTCGTCGCTTTGCAGGCGGACATGCCGGAGCCCCTCGCGCGGACGGTGCTGATGCACGAGCTCGGGCATCATTTTCTCCACCGCGAGCTGGCGGCGAACCGCGCGTTCCGCGTCGTTTCCGACCTGCCGATGACGGAGCGCCCCGAGTATGAGGCGAATCTGTTTGCGGCGGACATGCTCGTGTCCGAGCGAGCGCTCGCACCGCTGCTCCGGACGCACGGGACAGAGGAGGCGGCCGCCGCGGAGCTTTTCGTCTGCCCGGAGCTCGTGTCGATCAAGCTCGAGTGCCTCGCGCGCCGCGGCCTGCGCGTGAACGCGGCGTACCCCGGGAAACGATTCCGCCTCTGAGTGCTTGACACCCGGCGCCCCGTGCGGTACAATAAAGAAAAAATCGCCCGTCGGGCGAGGAGGATATGCAAAATGCGTTATGACGGCAGACAGCCGGACGAGCTTCGTCCGGTGACGATCACACCGAACTTTACGGAAACGGCGGGTGGCTCTGTTCTGATCACCTGGGGCGGGACGCGCGTGCTCTGCACGGCGATGCTCGAGGCGGGCACGATGCCCTTTTTGAAGGATACCGGCCGCGGCTGGCTGACGGCGGAGTACGCGATGCTGCCGTCTTCCACGCTGACGCGGAAAAAGCGCGAGTCGGCGGGCAAGCCGGACGGCCGCTCGACGGAGATCAAGCGGCTCATCGGGCGCTCCCTCCGGGCGGCGATCGACGAGGAAAAACTCGGCGAGAACACGATCTGGATCGACTGCGACGTGCTCCAGGCTGACGGCGGCACGCGGACGGCTTCGATCACGGGCTCGTACGTTGCGCTCGTGCTCGGCGTCAGAAAGTGGCTCGCCGCGGGGCTCATTCCGGAGGACCCGATCGTGCATCAGATCGCGGCGGTGTCGGTCGGCATCGTCGGCGGGCAGCCCGTGCTCGACCTGCCTTATAAGGAAGACTCCGGCGCGGACGTGGACATGAACCTCGTCATGAACGAGGAGGGCGCCTTCATCGAAGTGCAGGGTACCGGCGAGGGCCGCGCCTTCTCCGAAGCCGAACTCGCCGCGCTCATCTCCCTCGGCAAAAAAGGCATCGCCGAGCTCATGGAGAAGCAGAAAGCGGCGGAGTGACGGGAGACGCGGGGGCGTCTTGCAAGACGCCTCCGAACCCCCAGAAACCTTAAACTATTTCCAACCGCACCAATATCGAAACTGCATCCTTTTTGGGGTGCAGTTTTTTTGTCGGGTGCATATCCGTGCAGTTGTCTGCACAAAATAAAAGTCCTGCACTGTTGCAGTGCAGGTACCTATATTGGTGAGGTCGAAAACCTTTTTTCAAGTTTTTCGGGGTCAAGGGGTGCTTTTGCAAAAGCACCCCTTGCGCGTCCTCCCCTACCACAGACTCTCGTCGAGATAGCAGCGGAGGGTGTCTTCGAGCCAGTAGAAGTGTGCGGCGTCGGGACAGCAGCCCTCGAGCGCCTTGAAGCGGAGGTAGGGCTCGCGTCCGTCGCCCGCGTCGTGCCAGATGTCGGCGAAAATCACGTCGAACTGACCGGGGGTCAGCGCCTCGGCGTAGGCGAACGCGTCGCCTTCGATGACCGTGATCTTCCCGGCGACTTCCGGGAAGAGCGGCTCGATCTCCGAGCGGAAGAGCGCGATCGCGTCGGCGCTCTTTTCGATCACCGTCACCGAGGCGACCTCCGGCTTCATCGCGGCGCGCACCGCGAAATACCCGAGCCCGAGCCCGTAGGTGAGGACTTTTCCGCGGGCGCCGGCGAGCGCCGGCTCCGTGGTGATCGTCTCGTTCGGCAGGAGCGTCATCCACTCCCGCCCGTTTTCCAGCACCGCCGGATAGCGGAATTCTTCCATGAAAAAGCCGATCTGCGGGAGCATCCGCCCGTCGGGATATACCTTGAAATCCCCCGCCACGAACGCCTCGCACGGCCGGAGCGACTGCATTTTCAGCTCCCACGCGCCGCTTTTCTGCGCCGCGGGACGCACCCGCGCGTAATAGGGGTCGGCAAGGAACGGCGCGGGATCCACCTCGCGCACCATCGGCACGAAATACGCCCGGAAGAAATCCCGGTCCTTGCCCACCGTGTCGAGGTCGCAGATCGCCCCGAGCAGCTCCGCATAGGCGCGCGCCCGGGAAAAGCCGCCCGCCGCGGCGACCTCCTCGACCATATCCGGCGAGATGATGTCCGCGCCGAGGTTAAGGAGCAGGCTCATCTCCTGCATCACGCGAGAGTTCAGCCGCCGCACCTCCGTGCGGCCGAAAAGACGGATGCTGTCAGCCATTGTCCGGTAACCTCTCGATCGAAGTCACCGTCAGGACCTTGTCCGCGACGGTGAAGCGGATCTCGTGCCCCGCATAGGGAAAGCCGTACTCGCGCTCAGGGTCGTCCTGGTAGTGCGGCCGCGGGTCCTCCGCGAGGATGCCGAGCAGCGCCCGGCGCACGCCGGACGGCAGTTTTCCGAGCAGCTCCGGTGCACATTCCACCGTGAGCGTGTTGGCACGCACCGCGTCGGCAAATCCGCCGACGGCGTCGCGGCGGCAGTCCGCGTGCGGCAGATAGGGCTTCACGTCGAGGATCGGCGTGCCGTCCATGAGATCGGCGCCCGAAACGTGGAGCACGGGCCCGCGGTCGGCGGTCATCTCAATGCTGTCGAGCCGCACCGCGGAAAGCCCGATCGGATTCGGGCGATAGGGCGAACGCGTCGCAAAAACGCCCATCCGCACGTTCCCGCCGAGGCGCGGCGGCCGCACGGTCGGTGAAAATTCGCCCTCCGGCACCTCCGAAAAGAGCCAGAGCAGCCAAATGTGCGAGAATCCCTCGAGCCCACGCACGGCCTCCTCGCGTCGGTAGGTCGGCTCGAATACGACCTCGCCGTGCAGATCTTCGACAAGCCCGCTCTGCCGCGGGATGCCGAATTTCGTCGGGAAATCGGTGCGGATATGACCGATGACGCGGAGCGCCGGCAGTTTTTCGTCCATCAGAATCCCTCCCTTGCGTGACCGGTCAGGTCGCGCACGACTTCACCGGCGATGATGAGCCCCATGACGCTCGGCACGAACGCGCACGACGCGGGCGCACGCTTGCCGTCGGCTTTTTCGCCGCCGGCGTCGGCGGCGACGGGCTCCTCGTCGGAGAAGACCACTTTCAGTTTCTTGATACCCCGGGCGCGCAGCTCATGCCGCATTACGCGGGCGAGCGGGCAGCCGGTCGTTTTGTAAATGTCGGTCACGCGGAAGCGCGTCGGGTCGAGTTTGTTGCCCGCACCCATCGCGGCGATGAGCGGCACGCCGGCCGCCGCCGCACAGACGGCAAGCTCCACCTTCGCGCTGACGGTATCGACCGCGTCCACGACGTAGTCGTAAGCCGAAAAATCGAACTGTTCCGCCGTTTCCGGGAGGAAGAAGCAGTCATAGGTGCGGACGACGCAGTCCGGGTTGATCTCCGCGATCCGCCGTGCCGCGGCGTCCACTTTCTTCTGCCCGACGGTCGACGTGAGCGCGATGATCTGCCGGTTGAGGTTCGTTTCGGCGACCTCGTCTCTGTCGATGAGGTCGAGCGCACCGACGCCGGATCGCGCCAGCGCCTCGACGGCGTAGCCGCCGACCCCGCCGATGCCGAATACCGCGACGCGGCACCGCGTGAGCTTATCGACCGAGCCCGCACCGAGCAGGGCTTCCGTTCTTGCAAATGCGTTCAGCATAAGACGCCGCCTCCGATCAGATATTCGCCGTCGTAGAGCACGAGAGACTGCCCCGGCGTGACGGCGCGCTGCGGCTCGTCAAAGGTCACGCGGAGCGTTCCGTCCGCGAGGAGTTCCGCC
>JAKSPV010000113.1 GCA_024404475.1 Clostridia bacterium
CCGCCCTGGATCGCCGCGCCGACAGCGACGCATTCATCGGGGTTGATGCCCTTGAACGGTTCCTTGCCGGTAAAGTTCTTCACCGCATCCTGCACGGCGGGGATTCTCGTCGAGCCGCCGACAAGGAGCACCTTGTCGATCTGCGAAGCGGAGAGGCCTGCGTCGGCAAGCGCCTTCTTCATCGGGGTGAGCGTCCGCTCGACGAGGTCGGCGGTCAGCTCGTTGAATTTTGCTCTCGTCAGCGTGCCCTCGAAGTGCTTCGGGCCGGTCGCGTCCGCCGTGATGAACGGTAAGCTGATCTGTGTGGAAGCCATGCCGGACAACTCGATCTTCGCCTTTTCGGCTGCTCCTTTGAGGCGTTGAAGCGCCATTTTATCGTTTCGGAGATCAATGCCGTTCTCGGCGCGGAACTGCTCCGCGATCCAGTCGATGACGCGCTGGTCAAAGTCGTCGCCGCCGAGTTTCGTGTCGCCGTTCGTCGCCTTGACTTCGAACACGCCGTCGGAGATTTCCAGAATGGAAACGTCGAACGTGCCGCCGCCGAGGTCGTAGATCATGATCTTCTGTTCGTTCTCTTTATCCATGCCGTAGGCAAGCGCAGCCGCGGTCGGCTCGTTGATGATACGTTTGACCTCGAGACCGGCGATCTTGCCGGCGTCCTTCGTCGCCTGGCGCTGTGCGTCGGAGAAGTAAGCCGGGACGGTGATGACGGCGTCGGTCACGGTCGTGCCGAGGTATGCTTCTGCGTCGGCTTTCAGCTTCTGCAGCACCATGGCAGAAATTTCCTGCGGGGAGTATTTCTTGTCGTCGATGGCGACTTTATAGTCGGAGCCCATTTTACGCTTGATCGAGATGACGGTGCGGTCGGGGTTCGTGATCGCCTGACGCTTTGCCACCTGTCCGACGAGACGCTCGCCGGTCTTCGTGAACGACACGACGGAAGGCGTCGTGCGCGAGCCCTCGGGATTCGGGATGACGGTCGGTTCGCCGCCCTCGTAAACTGCTACGCACGAGTTGGTCGTGCCAAGGTCAATACCAATGATTTTTCCCATGATTGTATCCTCCAAAATATCTTATTTCTTATTCAGCACACCACGGAGACCATGGCGTGACGGATGATCTTGTCGCCGTAGCGGTAGCCGCACTGCAGAACGTCCGCGACCGTCCCCTCGGGAAGGTCGGGATTCTGCACCTGCATCACCGCGTTATGGATCGCGGGGTCGAACGTGTCGCCGGGCTGGCCGTACGCCGTGACGTTCATCTTCGTGAGCACGTCGGGAAGCGTCCCGAGGATCATGTGGATGCCCTCGATGACCTTTTCGCCCTCGCCGTAGGACGCGGCGCGGGAGAGATTGTCGAGCAGCGGGAGCAGGGCTTCGAGCGAGTCCGCCGTCGCCGCCGCGTAAGTGTCTTCCTTTTCCTTTGCGCTCCGGCGGCGGAAGTTTTCGTACTCCGCGCAGACGCGCGCATACCGGTCGCCGGCTTCGGCGGCGACCGCTTCGGCTGCCGCGGCACTCTTCTGTGCGAGTTCGAGGTCGGCTTTCAGCTTCTTGTTCTCCGCTTTCAGCTTTTTCAGTTTTTTGTCTTCTTTGTCTTCTTTGTTTTCCTTATCGTCCTTCGCCGCTTCCGTCTCCGGTACGGCGTCGGGCGTTCCGGGCACGGCGTCTTCCGCCGGCTCGTTCATTTCTTCCGTCTTGTTTTCTTCATCCATTGTCAGTTCCTCCGTTATCCGTCCCGTCCCCGAGCGCCGGGAGATGCGCCGCTCCGGCGTCCATCAGTTCGCTGATGGAGGCCGAAAGCTCGTTGATCATGGCGATCACGCGCGGGTAATCCATTCTTGTCGGGCCGATGATACCGATCGCGCCAACGGTGTGCCCGCCGCGCTTGACCGGTTTAAAGATCAGCGTCGAATTTTCCATCGTGCCGAGCGGGTTCTCGCGCCCGATCAGAACGCGGATGTCATCGCCGATCGCCGGCACCTTGCCGGACGCCACGACGTCGAGCAGTTCCTGTTTGTCCTCGAACATCGTCAGCATGTCTTTCAGCCGATCGAAGTCGCAGTATTCCGGGTACGACAGAAGCCGGTTGACGCCCTCCACGCGGAGATCGCCGACGTCGCCCGCCGCGAGGACTTCGTAAACGCGCTTGATCGCGGGATTGGCCAGAAAATCGTATGCACCGAGGTACTTCTCCACGTCCATCATGAGCGGAAGCGTGAATTCCGCGGCGGGCACGCCCGAGAGGCACGTATTGAGCGCGGCTGCCAGCGCGGTGCACGCCTCGCGCGTCACGGGACGCGGCGATTTGACGGTCTTCGTCTTGGCGCTGCCGTCGGGCATCACCATAACGAGAAGCAGCGAGAACGTGTCGATCGGCACCGTCTCAAAGCGGCTGACGACGAGCCCGGCAGCGTGCGGACGCACGGCAAGCGCGGGATAGTTCGTCATCGACGACGCGAGCTTCATCGCGGAGTCGAGGATGTTGTCAAGCTCCGTCTGGCGGGAGCGCAGCGCGCTTTTGAGCTCGGCGATCTCGCGGTTCGTGAGGTCGTAGTGCTCGACGAGCGAATCGACGTAGAAGCGGTAGCCGGACTCCGACGGGATGCGTCCCGCGGAAGTGTGCGGCTGTTCGAGGTAGCCGAGCTCCTCAAGCTCCGCCATCTCGTTGCGGATCGTCGCGGAGGAGAACGGGAACTGCGCCTTCTGCATGAGGTACTTCGATCCGACGGGCTCGCCCGTCTCAATATAGGCCTCGATCACCGTCTTCAGGATCTGTTTTTTGCGTTCGCTGAGTTCACCCGAAGTCGTCTTCATTGCCGTCACCCTTTCCGCCGCCCTGCCGGCTTCGTTTTTAGCACTCAAAACGCACAAGTGCTAACCGTTGGTACCATTATACTCATAAGCAACCGAAAATAATTGAACGAACTGCGGCCTAATTGTGAACTATTTGTGAATTATCGCACAGACAACACTGCGGAGTGCCAAAAGAAGCACTCGACAAACGGGGAGCGCTGAACGGCGCCGCCCTGCCCCGTCCGGACACAGAAAAAACCCCGCACCGATCGGTGCGGGGTTTTCGATTTGTGAAATCAGTGCAGGAAGCAGCGCTCGGTCTCGCGGTCGAACAGGTGGACGCGGGACATATCGAATGCGACCTTGATGACGTCGCCGGCTCTCGCGGTGGAGCGGGAGGAGACGCGGGCGATGATACTCTGGTCCTCGATGATGAGGTACAGATAGATCTCGGCACCCATGAGCTCGGTGACTTCGACGTCGGCGGGAATGACGTTCTCAGCCATAGCAGAGAGGTACAGCGGCTCGTCGTGGATGCATTCCGGACGCAGGCCGGCGATGATATCCTTGCCGATGTAATCCTTGACAGCCGGGTTGTTGGCCTTGTCGGCCGGCAGCTTCAGCTTGTTGTTGCCGAGGACGACGTAAATGTCCTCGCCGTCTTTCTCGAGCGTCGCCTTGATGAAGTTCATCTGAGGCGTGCCGATGAAGCCGGCAACGAACATGTTGACCGGGTTGTCGTAGAGGTTCTGAGGCGTATCGACCTGCTGGATGATACCGTCCTTCATGACGACGATACGGGTAGCCATCGTCATTGCCTCGGTCTGGTCGTGCGTGACGTAAACGAACGTCGTCGCAACGCGCTGGTGGATCTTGGTCAGCTCGGTTCTCATGGAAGCACGGAGCTTAGCGTCAAGGTTGGAAAGCGGTTCGTCGAGAAGGAAGACCTTCGGGTTACGGACGATCGCACGGCCGACGGCGACACGCTGTTTCTGACCGCCGGACAGAGCCTTCGGGCGACGGTCGAGCAGGTGGGAGATTTCGAGGATGCGGGCAGCTTCCTCGACGCGGCGCTTGATCTCTTCCTTCGGGGTCTTGCGGAGTTTCAGACCGAACGCCATGTTATCGAACACGGTCATGTGCGGATACAGAGCGTAGTTCTGGAACACCATCGCGAT
>JAKSPV010000114.1 GCA_024404475.1 Clostridia bacterium
CCGGTGGCAGTCCAGAGCCGACCCTGACCGAGCGCGTAGGTCGCGCGAGACCGAATCCCTATTCCGCTTCTCCATAGTCATCCAAGTGAAACACGCATGCCCGAATTTCTCTTTCCCCTTGCCATTCTTCCCGTCCCGTGGTACAATGATCCTATCCCACAGAAAGAAGGTCTCCTCCATGGATGCAAGCACTTCCCCCTCCGCGGATGAGAAAAAGCGCCGCCTCTTCGAGCAGCAGAAACAGCTGCTCGACACGTTCCTCGCGCACGGTGCGATCACGAAGGCACAGTACGACAAAAGTCTCGGCGACCTCGCCGCCAAAATGGGCTTTGAGATCGGCTGACCGCCCGCCTCTTGACATTCCGCCCCCGCGGTGGTACACTTTTCCTGTCAGATCAGATTCTCCGAAGGAGTGATTTTTCATGCCGAAAAAAGCCGTTTTCATCCCGCTCGTCATTCTTAACCTCGCCGCGATCGGCTTCGGCCTCTACGCCGGGTTCTATACGCTCTTTTCCAGCGACGCCGACGTCCCGCTGATGGTCGGCGCGCTCCTCTCCATGATCGCCATGTGCTCTTCGCTGATGTACGTGTTCTACGGCTATAAGAAGAACGTCTCCTCCTATTTCCGCGGATTCATGTTCACCTACGCGCTCTCGCAGCTCGCAGGCATCGTCATCGCCTCCGGAAGCAGCGACGGAACGGGGCTCGGCGCTCTCCTCGTCGGCGCGATCTACGGGCCGCTGCTCGTTCTGGCGCTCGCCTCCGACCTCGGCAAAAAGAAATCGCTGATCCTCTGCGCCGTCGTCGTTGTTCTCCAACTCGGCGTTTTCGTCGGCGCGGGCATTACCACACCCAGCCTCATCCGCGGCGGCACGCCGCTCGGCACCCTCTACATGATGCGCGCCCACATGCAGCTCACGCTCGCCGTCTCCATGACGCTCATGACCGTCGCAAAGTATACCGACAAAGCGATCCGCGGCACGAAATAAAGAAGCCGTGCAAAATTCCCGCGTATCGCTATTTCCTGCTTCATCAATATTGAAACTGCATCCTCGCCGGGATGCAGTTTTTTGTCTGCACAAAGCAAAAAACCTGCCTCCAAACGGAGTGCAGGTTTCTGTATTGGTGATGCAAGAAACCTTTTTCAAGGTTTCTGGGGGTGCGGGGGACTCTTGCAAGAGCCCCCCGCGTCACGTTTCTCATATCAGCGACGATGCCTGACGGTAGAGGTCAAGGTCGATCGTTTTCTTCATGGCGACGGCCTCTGCGATCGGCATCTCAATGATCTCCGTCCCGCGGACGCCGACGGCGTAGCCGCCCTTGCCTGCGAGAAGCAGATCGACGGCGCGGATGCCGAAGCGGCAGGCGAGAAGCCGGTCACGGTAAGTCGGCGAGCCGCCGCGCTGGATGAAGCCGAGGCGCGTCTGCCGGGGCGTCAGCCCTGTGTATTCCGCGAACTCGCGGCAGAGGTCTTCCATCTTGCCGGCGCCCTCCGCGACGACGATCAGGTTCGATTTCTTGCCGAGCTTCACGCTCCCGAGGATGTCGTCCGCGATCGTACGGAGATCGAACGGCACCTCCGGCACGAGAATGTATTCCGCGCCGCCGGAGAGCCCCGCGTGCAGCGCGATGTCGCCGCAGCGCCGCCCCATCACCTCGACGAACGTCACCTTGTTGTGCGAGTTCATCGTGTCGCGCAGACTGTTGATCGCCCAGAGCACCGTGTTGACCGCGGTATCGAAGCCGAGCGTGAAATCCGTGTAGGCGAGGTCGTTGTCGATCGTTCCTGGAATACCGACGACGGGGATACCCGTGTCGTTATAGAGGTCGAGCGCACCGCGCAGCGAGCCGTCGCCGCCGATCACGATAAGCGCGTCCACGTCGTGTGAGCGGAGGACTTCGGCCGCTTTCTGCCTGCCCTCGGGCAGATTGAATTCGGGGGAGCGATCCGTCATGAGGAACGTGCCGCCCGCGCCGACGATGTTGGACACGGAGCGCCGGTCCAGCGGAACGTAATCGTCTTCCAGAATACCGCAGTACCCGCGGCGAAAGCCGCATACGGCAAGCCCGTTCGAGTCCGCATGCCGCACCGAGGCGCGAATGGCGGCGTTCATGCCGGGCGCATCGCCGCCGCTCGTCAGAACGGCGATCTTTCTGATTTTTTCTGCCACAAGAAACTACTCCCTCCAAGATGATCTTGATAATTTATTATAGCACGCGGGCGCGGAAAATGTCAAGACGGGTACGCGGGAATGCGTGGGGGCTTCTTAAAAGAAGCCCCCGTGAAAATTCCCTTGCGTCTCCCCGCCCCCTGTGCTACAATAGAGAAAACGAAAGGAGGGCGCGCCATGACGTTCACGATCGAAAAAGGTCAGTTTCTCCGGGACGGGAAGCCGGTAAAGATCATCTCCGGCGCCGTCCATTATTTCCGCAATCTGCCGGACACCTGGCCGGATATTTTCCGGAAGATGCGTGCGCTCGGCTGCAACACGGTCGAGACCTATTGCGCGTGGAACCTCCACGAGCCGCACCCCGGCGAGTTCGACTTTTCAGGGTCGCTCGACCTCTCCGCATTCCTCGATGCCGCAAACGACGCGGGACTCATGGCGATCGTTCGCCCCGGCCCCTACATCTGTGCCGAGTGGGACTTCGGCGGGCTGCCGTGGTGGCTCATGAATGAACCCGGCATCGAGATCCGCTCCATGAACGAGGCCTACCTCCGCTGCTTCGACCGCTACCTTGACCGGCTGCTCGCTGTCATCGAGCCGCACCTCGTGACGCGAGGCGGCAGCGTCATCATGCTTCAATGCGAAAATGAATACGGCCACTACGGCGACGACCGCGAATACCTCACCTACCTCCGCGACGGCTTCCGCCGCCGCGGGATCGACGTGCCGCTCTTCACCTCGGACAGTCCCGAGCGCGAAAAGCTCCTCGATGGTACGATCCCCGGCTGCCTCGCCGCGGTCAATTTCGGCAGCCGCGTCGCCGAGCATATGCCGATCCTTGACGAAATGTTTCCGGACGCACCGAAAATGTGCATGGAAATGTGGGACGGCTGGTTTGACGCCTGGGGCTGCGGCGCGCACCACACGACGGACGCTGAAGCATACGCGAAAACGGTCGGCGATATGCTCCGCGTCGGCAGCGTCAATATGTATATGTTCATCGGCGGGACGAACTTCGGCTTCATGAGCGGCGCCAACCACGGCGACACGTTCGCGCCCGACGTCACGAGCTACGACTACGACGCGCTCCTCACCGAGTGCGGCGACGTCACCGCCAAATACCGCGCCGTCCGCGAGGTCGTCCGGCAGTACGCAGACGAACCCCTGCCGCCTGTCCCGCCCGACCGGGAAAAGCGGCGTTACGGCACCGTTCCCCTCACCGAGAGCGCCGCGCTTCTGCCGAGTCTCGAAGCGCTTGCCAAACCGATCCCGACCGCCGTCCCGCGGCCTATGGAAGACTACGGCGAGGGCTACGGCTACATCGCCTACCGCACGACGCTCCGGCGGCAGTACCGCTATACAAAGCTCGCGGTGGAGGGGCTAGGCGACCGGGCACAGATTTACAAGAACGAAGAACTCCTCGGCGTCTTCTACATCGACGGGCAGACCGAACTGCGCTTCGACGCGGAGCCGGGCGACACGCTGACGATCCTCGTCGAAAACATGGGGCGCACGAACTTCGGCAGCAAGATGATGCGGAAGAAAGGCATCGCCGGGCGCGTCCTTTTCGACGGAAAAATTCATTTCGGCTGGGAAGCGTTCCCGCTCCCGATGCGTGACCTCTCTGCTCTCCCGTTTGCCGGAGGCGAGCCGACCTCGCCGAGCGCGTTCTGGCGCGGCACGCTCCGCGTGGACGAACCGGCGGACACGTTCCTCCGCACCGACGGCTTCCGCAAGGGCTTCGTG
>JAKSPV010000115.1 GCA_024404475.1 Clostridia bacterium
GTATCGGCAGCAGCGTCGTCGCGGGAAACGTCATATTCTTCGAGGATCATATCGACGATCTCCTCATCCGTTTCCGCCTCGGGGAGCTTGTCCCAGATGAACGCGCCGACTTCGTTCAGCGCGAAGAGCCCGCTGTACTGCTTGACCGTCTCGCCGATCGGCACGAGAAACGTCTCTCCGGCGATCTCGCGTTTTACAAATTCCAGTTTGATCTTCATGTTTCCCTTTCCTCCGTCATGTTCCCGGCGATCTTCACCGTCGTATCTCTGGCGCTCTTCATCATCGTGCAGATGTATTCCGGCTTGCAGTCGAACGCACCGGTCTCACCCTTGCAGATCGACGCGCAGACCGAACAGTTCTCTCTGTCGGCGCAGCCGGAACATTCTTTCGGCAGCCGGATCGCCGCGGTGCTCGCGACGACTTCCTGCCATGCTTTCGCAAACCCGTCGCGGAGCGGATAGGATGCCTCCGTATCCATCGTACCGCAGGGCAGCATCCGCCCGTCCCACGTCAGCCAGAAACTGCTTCTGCCGGCACGGCAGCGGACACCCTCCTGCTCTACGTCGGCGCACGTTTCCGTGAGCCCCGCAAAGCGTCTCTGGCGGATCATTTCCGCCCGCTGCAGCGTCCTCTCTTTTGTGTCGCGGAGCGCGTTCCAGCGCGCCATGACGGCGCCTGCTTCCTCGGGAGAGAACCGCGCGTCGTTCCGCCCGACTTTCCCGCCCCGTCTGACCGGCGGATAGAGATACGAGGACGCCTTCGCCTGCAGGCCGATCTCCCGCGAGATCTCGTCAATGAGCGCCATGTCGCCGACGTTGTACGGCGTCAGCGTCACGTTGAGGCGCACCTGCAGCCCGTCCGCTTTCATGGAGCGGAGGTTATCGACGACCTTCCGGAACGATGCGTTGCCACAAAGCGTGCGGTACGTTTCCTCCGAGCCGCCGTAGAGCGTCACGTTCAGCCGGGACGGCGGATAGCGGTTGAACAGTTCCCGCAGTTCCTCGTTGTACAGCGAGGCGTTCGTATTGATCGAGACGACAAGTCCCATCTTGACAAGTTCCGTATAAAGATACGGGAAATCCTGCCGCAGAAGCGGCTCGCCGCCCGTCAGGAGCAGGAACATCATGCCGGCGTCACGGGCTTCTCTTGCGATCGCGAGCCACTGCTCGGCCGAAAGCTCCCGCTTTTCCTGCTCCGGCAGGTCTTGCTGGTGGACGTAGCACATCCTGCAGTTAAAGTTACACCGCGCTGTCAGTTCAAACGTCCCGCTGATCGGCAGACCGAGCCGGTTGCCTTTGGAATGCAGATACTCCGACAACCACGGCTCCGACGTGCGCGGGCGAACAACCGGTTTTTCTGTCATAATTCCCTCTCCAATGCTTCGACTGCGCCCTCGTCCGGGCGGCAGGCCAATGTATAGAACGGCACTTCCGTTACGATCGTGCCGCAGATGTCGGTCACGCGCTCCATCTGCTCTTTGTCCCACGTGTCGAACGAGCAGCCGTCGAGCATCGCGGACAGCGAGCGGGCGACGCCGGCTCTCGCGGCACGGTTTTCCGGCGCTTTCGATAAAATAACGATCGCTCTGATCGGCAGCTCCCTGTTCTTGCAGATCTTCGACGTGCCGCAGTACGGCGAGCCGAAAGCGTACCACCGGCCGTCTCTCTTCCGGAGCAGCGCACGGTCACCGTTGATGACCTCGGCGCCGCGGTGCTGTTCCCAAAGCCGTGCCTCGGTCGATTTTCCCATTTGTTTCGGTCCCGTAAAGAGGATCGCTTCCCCGCCGACGTCGATGAACGACGCGTGCAGGAATATCCCGCCGTATGCGATCACGTGCCGCGGGAAGTTCAACAGTTTGAGGACAAGATTCGTGTTGATATAGGACACGAAATCCCGATGCAAAAGAACGCTGTGATGCGCATGAACGGCCATATCCGCCATGAAATCATTCTGCGAGCGTTCGTCGCGGAACACGGTCATTCGACCGTCAGATGTTCTGTAATACCGCGTAAAGGGGTCGCCGAACAAAAGTTCCCCCGTCGGCTCGGGGATCGCATCGGCAAGCGTCACAGAGAAGCTTTCGTCCGCCTCGCACGGCGCGGTACGGAAGAGCGCCAGCTCTTCTTTTTCTTCCAGATCCGGCATTTCGAGCGAGAACGTCAAATCGCCGAGCCGGTAAAAATGTTTACTGTTCGGCATAGGCGGCAAACACCAGAACGCTGTTCTTTTCGCTGAAATGGGACGTCGGCACCGTGACAGATGCGCCGGGCTGAAGCGCCCCGAAACTGACACGATAGGTGATCCCGCCGATCAGCGTCTCACCCTGCTTGTTTTTATAGTACACGTATCCGCCGGATACGGGCTTTCCCGAAATATTTTTCACCGTAACGGCGTTGTCTTTCCCCGTCAGTTCAAGAACTTCGGGGCACAGCGTCGGCTCCTCGGCAAACGCGGCGTACGCCGTCAGTTCCGCCGAAAACGACTCCGTGCTGCCCTTGTATGACTTGCGGTCTTTTTCCAGCACCATAACCTTTTCGCCGGGAAGAAGCGTCGTCAGCTCGAAGGAATACATCTCGCCGTCCGCGTCCCGCACCGTGAAGCGCGCGAGCTGCACGCTTTCGTCACCGGTATTCCGGACCGTTACGGCGACAAGCCCGCTGACGATCTCATCCGAGCCGTCCTCCACGAACATGCCGGCATAACTGCCGAAGCGGAGGATGCGGAGCCCGCGGCCGAGGTCGTAACCATCGTCCGGGTCATCAGGCGTGATCTCCGGCGGCTCCGTTTCGTCTGGTGTCCTCTGAAACCAGCCGAGATCGATCCCGAGCGACACGACGATCAGACCCGCCGTCAGAAGGACGCCGAGCACCGAAAACAGGACCGCTTTTGTTGTTTTGTTCATGGTGTGAACCGTTTCTTTCCGGTCGGGGAGACTCCGACCTTTGATGGGTTTCTGCGAAAAAGGAGCGCCCCTGCCCCAAAGGGCAGGGGCGCTTTTGTAGGGTGTCAGGAGGAGAAAACGTTCGCATCCGGAGTAGGAACATCGTAGCAAAGATCGTTAAATTCGCCAGGGCCCGGATGGTATGCATCTTTACAAACAACATCATTCTGAAACACCGTTAAGTCGATACCGGGCTCAGAAATTACCAAGAGACACATTTGCCATGCCTGATTGGAAATGGCTTTGCAGCTGCCTGCGATACTCTGCGAGAGTTCGAAGTTATCGAATACGATCCCGGGTTTTGTATATGCTTTTTTCATATCAGATATCTCCTTCTCTCTTACCAGAGTTTGAATTTCTTCAGGATATTGACGATCGTCTCGACGATGTTCTTCTTCGCCGTGACCGTTACGGTATCCGTCAGCGTCTTTTCGGCAGCCGTGCCTTCTGCATCGTACGCATTGGCGGTGATGCTCATCTCGCCGACATTCTCTGCCTTCACCGTTGCCGTCCAGGTCGTCGTTCCCTGCTTCGTCTTCTCTGCCGTCGCTTCTGTACCGTTGACCGTTACTTTTGCAACGTCGGAGGAAGTCGTGATCGTGACCGTGACCGTCTTGCCGACCTTCACGTTGTTGCCGGAGACTTTCATGGAGAAGACAGCCGGATCAAACGTCTTGGTTTCTTCTTCAGGTTCGGGCTCGACGATAGGTTCAGGTTCGACAATGGGTTCAGGTTCGACCGTAGGTTCAGGCTCGACCGTAGGTTCAGGTTCGACCGTAGGTTCAGGTTCCACGATGGGTTCGGGTTCGACGATGGGATCGGGCTCGACAACAGGCGTCGGGGCTTTGGCAAGGCTCTTGAGCGCCATCGTTGCGAGCGGGCGGCTCATGGACAGTTTCGCAGGAGCCGGAGACGGATCTTCTTTGTACGTGATCTTGATGTTCGTGATAGAGAG
>JAKSPV010000116.1 GCA_024404475.1 Clostridia bacterium
GGTGTCGAGGGTATCGGGATCCTGGCGCATTTCCTTTCCGCATTTCGGGCAAACGGCGCGATCCTCTTTCGTGATGACGGTCTCACCGCAGTCGTCGCAGTAGAACGCGGGGATGCGGTGGCCCCACCAGAGCTGGCGGGAGATGCACCAGTCGCGGATGTTCTCCATCCAGTGGAAATAGTTCTTGTCGAAGCGTTCCGGCACGAACTTGATCCGGCCGTCGCGGACGGCTTCGATCGCGGGCTTTGCGAGCGGCTCCATCTTGACGAACCACTGGAGCGACACGCGCGGCTCGATCGTCGTGTGGCAGCGGTAGCAGGTGCCGACGTTGTGGGAGTAGTCCTCGATGCGGATGAGGTATCCGCCCTCTTCGAGGTCTTTGACGATGGCGCGGCGCGCCTCGAAGCGATCCATCCCGGCGTATTTCGGGTAGTCGTCCGTGATCTTCGCGTCGGGCGTCATCACGTTGATGACGGGCAGATCGTGGCGGCGGCCGACCTCAAAGTCGTTCGGGTCGTGCGCGGGCGTGATCTTCACGGCGCCGGTACCGAAGTCCATCTCGACGTATTCGTCGGCGATGACGGGGATCTCGCGGCCGACGAGCGGCAGAATCAGCATCTTGCCGACGGCGTCCTTGTACTTCTCGTCGTTCGGGTTGACGGCGACGGCGGTATCGCCGAGCAGCGTTTCGGGACGCGTTGTGGCGAGCTCGATGTAGCCGCTGCCGTCAGCGTACGGGTAGCGCAGATGCCAGAAATGGCCTGCCTGATCTTCGTATTCCACCTCGGCGTCGGAGATCGACGTCAGGCACTTCGGGCACCAGTTGATGATGCGCTCGCCGCGGTAGATGAGCCCCTTTTCGTAGAGCCGGACGAACACTTCCTTGACGGCGTCGGAGCAGCCCTCGTCGAGCGTGAAACGCTCGCGCGTCCAGTCGCAGGACGTGCCCATCTTCTTGAGCTGGCGGATGATGCGGCCGCCGTACTGTTCTTTCCAGTCCCACGCGCGGCGGAGGAAGCCGTCTCGGCCGATGTCGTCCTTCGTGACGCCCTCTTTCCGCATCGCTTCAACGATCTTCGCCTCGGTGGCAATCGAAGCGTGGTCGGTGCCGGGCAGCCACAGCGTGCAGAAGCCCTTCATGCGCTTGTAGCGGATCAAGACGTCCTGCAGCGTGTTGTCGAGCGCGTGCCCCATGTGGAGCTGGCCCGTGATGTTCGGCGGCGGAATGACGATCGAATAATGCGGCTTTGATTTGTCGATGGTCGGCGTGAAGTAGCCGCCCTCGCACCAGGACGCATAGATCCGCTCTTCGAAATCCGCGGGATTATAAGTCTTCGGTAATTCTTTCAGCATGATCTCTCTCCTCTATGTAAATGTTTTTGAAAACGAAAAAAGCCCCGACCTATTTTTAGGTCGGGGCGCTGAAGCGCGGTACCACCCGATTTCGAGAGAGGAATCTCCCTCGCACTCGATACTGCTGTAACGGGCTGCTCCCGGCGGGGTCTTCGGCAAAAAGCGCCATTTTCCCGCGGCTCGCGGATGACTTCCCGATGCAGCATTGACCCGCGGCGCTCTCACCTTGCCGCCGCTCTCTGTGGGTGTTCCTGTCCGGTACTTGTTCCGTTCGTTGCCGATGTCGGTATTGTAACACGGTGTCCCGGTTTTGTCAAGCCGGGATCCCGTTTTTTCTTTTTATTTCTGCATTCTTCCGAGCGTTTCGTTCAGCGAAACGAGAGATGCTTTCAGCGAATCGGCTTCCAGGATCAGCGCGGTGATCTCCTCCGCTTCTTCCGTGCCGAGCCGCTGGTAATTATAGTACGCCTCGCCGAGCTTGGTATAACATTCGCGGAGTTTCGTCTCCTCGTTATGGATGGCGAGCTTGATCTGGGCGAGGTCGGAAAGCTCCGTCGCCTTCTTTTTGGCGGCGCCGGCTGCCTCCGAAACGGTCGATTTCACTTCCTGCCACAGATTTTCGAGATTGTCCATGGGTCGGTCTCCTTTCCGGACGGCCGTGCCGTCCCTATATCAGTATAGCGCGCGGCGCGCGACGTGTCAAGTCCGCGGGATATTTTCCGGCCCGCCGGGGCATACTCCCTCTTACAACAGATGGGAGGAATACCATGGACCGGAAAACGTACAAACGCTACGCGGCGGCGCGGGCGAAAAAGTCGCCGTCGATCGTGAACTGTCCCCGCGCCTTTCTCGTCGGCGGCGCAATCTGCGCCTTCGCCCAGCTTCTCCGCGACCTTTACGGCCTTCTCGGGTGGGAGGCAAAAACGGTCGGCATGATGACCTCCGCAACGCTCATTTTTCTCGCGGTGCTGCTGACCGGGCTCGGCGTCTTTGATAAGATCGCCGCATTTGCCGGCGCCGGGACGCTCGTTCCGATCACGGGTTTCGCCAACGCCGTCGCATCGCCTGCGATCGACGCCCGGACGGAGGGCTTCGTGCTCGGCGTCGGCGCGAAGATCTTTACGGTCGCGGGCCCCGTGATCCTCTACGGTATCGGCACGGGCGTTCTGTACGGCATCGTCTACGCGACGCTGCGTGCCGCCGGGATCGGGGGCTGACGAAATGGGTGAAAACAAGCGTCTTCGCATCGCCGTCCCCGGCAAACGCGTCCGTGTGATCGCCTCCGGCTCCGTCGCCGGACGGGAAGAGCGCCGCGGGCCGCTCGGCGACACGTTCGATTTCCATGATGCCGGAGACGACCGCTTCGGAATGCCCACGTGGGAGCGGGCCGAGAGCGAGATGCAGCGGCTCGCGATGCAGGCGGCGCTCAAGGGCGCCATACTCGACGACGGCGATCTCGACTACCTCCTCGCGGGCGACCTCATGAACCAGTGCGTCGGCTCGAACTATGGGCTGCTTTCGTTCGGCGTGCCGTACATCGGACTGTACGGTGCGTGCTCGACCATGGCGGAGGGGATGCTTCTCGGTGCACTCCTCTGCGGGAGCACGGCTCGACGCTGCGGCGTTGCCACCTCGTCCCACAACTGCACGGCGGAGCGGCAGTTCCGCTTTCCCGTGGAGTACGGCGGGCAGCGGCCGCCAACGGCACAGTGGACGGCCACGGCGGCGGGCGCCGTGATCCTCTCGTCCGTGCCGGAAGACGTTGACCGACTCCACGGTTCGTTCGAGATCAGCGTCAGCGAAACGCTCGCGGGTGAGGCGATCGACGCGGGCATCACCGACATGGGCAATATGGGGGCGGCAATGGCGCCTGCCGCAGCCGACACGCTGGAACGCTACTTCCACGAGAGCGGCCGCGAGCCGGCGTCGTTCGACCTCATCGTGACGGGCGACCTCGGCGCCGAGGGCAGCGGGATCCTCTGCGACCTTCTTGCCGTGCACGGCTTTGACGTTGCGCCGCGGCACACAGACTGCGGATTGCTTCTTTACGACCGTGAGCGGCAGGACAAACACGCGGGCGGCTCCGGCTGCGGATGCAGCGCGGTCGTCATGGCGTCGCACGTGCTCCGGAACATGGCCGAGGGCGTCTACCGCGACGTCCTTTTCGTCGGCACGGGCGCGCTTATGAGCCCCTTGACGGTGCAGCAGGGACGGTCGATCCCGGGCATCGGGCATCTCGTGCATCTCGAGGCGCAGCGCCGCCCGAAAGGAGAGATACAATGAGCAGCATCATGGATTACGTCTGGGCGTTCGTCGTGGGCGGCGCACTTTGCTTCATCGCCCAGTTTCTGATCGACAAGACCGCGATGACGCCGGCGCGGATCCTCGTTCTTTACGTCTCGGCGGGCGTCGTCCTCGGTGCGCTCGGCGTCTACGGGGCGCTCGTGGATTTTGCCGGCGCGGGCGCGACGACGCCCTTGACGGGCTTCGGGTATCTGATCGCGGAGGGTGTCCGCGAGGC